>NZ_JBARVQ010000066.1:0-3106 GCF_049646345.1 Albidovulum sp.
ATTGCCTGAAACCCAAGCGTATCCTCATTCACCTCGATCGGTTGGAAGCTTTCGGTGACCAGTTGCAGCAGTTCGGCATCAAGGATGAGCTTTTCGTAAGAGCCAGAAAGCCCGCCCTCCAGCCAACCGGCTGAACCGAAAAGGATATTGGCATGGGCGGTGACCGCCGCCCAAAGGCACATCTCTGTCTCATAGGCGGCCTGCGCATCGACCGAATTCGATCCGGTATTCAGCGAAGAGCGGAACGGCAGCCCGTAGCGCCGCGCCAGCTGGCCCGAGGCCCAGGTTGTCTTGGCAAAGACCGGTGTGCCGAAAACCGGCGATCCGGTACGCATATCGACATTGGTCAGGTATGAGCCATAGACGACCGGCGCGCCCTTCCTTACGGCCTGCGCCAGGACGACACCCGCGAGCGCCTCGGCATTCTGGACCGAAAGCGCGCCGGCCTCGGTCGCGGGGCTCATGGCCCCTGCCATGGTGAAGGGGGCGATGACCAGAGGCTGGCCAAGGCGCGCCATCTCGACAATCCCCTCGGCCATGGCGGTGTCGATCATCAGGGGGGAGTTGGTGTTGATCGGCGCGGTGATAACCGGCTTTGCAATCAGATCATCATCGGAGAAGCCCATCATGATCTTCGCCATAGCGATCGCGTCGCGGGCGCGCTCGGCGCCGTTCGACCAGGCTTTCCAGGTCTTGTCGGTCAGTGTCGCATGGGCGTAGCCCACGTCGAGATGGCGGGTCTCGGCGGGCAGGTCCAAGGGTTCGAAGCCGCCGCCGCCCGCCTGATGGACAGCGTTGATCGCATGGACGAGTTTGACGAACTCACACATCTCGTCGAAGGTTCCGGCGCGTCGGCCGCGATCAAGATCATTGGCAAAGGGCGGGCACATGACCGAGGAAAAGATGATCTCATCGCCACCAAGTGTCAGGTTGTAGGCAGGGTTTCGGGCGTGAAGCTCGGCCTTGGCCGGGGCATGGGCGACAAGTTCGGATACCAGACCGGGGTCAAAGCGGACCGTTTCGGTGCTTTCGTCAACTATGCAACCAGCTTCGGCAAGAATACTGCGCGAGCGCCCGTCAAGCACCTTGATGCCGATCTCGGACAGGATACGCATGGAATTGTCATGGATGGCGTCAAGCTGATCCGGTGTCAGAATCTCAACCGGCGGATAGGGGTTGCGGAACCGCTGCCAGGGCGTCTGTTCGACATTGTGATGCGCATCCTTGCGAGAGCGGGCGCTGGCCTGACGGCGTGACATTGCGGGACTCCTATGTCAAGGTGTGGTGCTTATTATGCAATTTATTGCTTTTTAGTCAATTCCAATATCCTGCCGGATCTCCAGTTCCGCGATCCCTTCTTCCGCAAGGATGCCCTGCACCGCATCGCTTTGCAGAAAGGTGAAGATGCCGTCGCGCCAGAAATCCTTGCCGCCAAGCTGGGCGCTGGCGTCGAACAGGGTCCAGGCAATTTCACCGGGGGCGTAATTGCCGCAGGTATGAAAATGCAGATAGCGCGGATTGGCGAAGGCGACCTTGCCCCAGCGCTCGATGCCGCTGGTGGCGCGGAGCGGGTAAAAGCAGCCGGGATTCATGCCAGCATGCCATGAATGTACGAAGAACGGGTCGAGCCCGAAAAGATCGCCGACGCGCCTGTACTGGGTGCGGACCTTGTCGACCAGGGATTGCGGCCCCTCGAAGCCGATGATGCGCCCGTTCTCGATATGGGCGCGGACGGGTTCGGGCAGCATCACTTCATCATCGGGATATTTTCGGTTGCCCGAGGCCATGAGCCAGTTCGCCACGGCCACAACGCCGCTTGCGGTTGCGCAGGGCAAGGGGCGCGGTGCGCAGACCGGGTAGCGGGTGACGGTGAAATCCTCGGCCTTGCCCGCGGCCACCCTTTCAATGTCCTGGCTGCCCGATATGTCGGTGCCAAGCGGACAGGTGACGCGCCATTGCCGCGCCCGGTTCGCCTGGGCGTCATAGGCCGCGCGGATGCGTTCCATCACCCGGTGCGGGACGGTGCAGGACGGCCCGCCGAGAACGCCGATATCGAGCGCATAGCTCATCGTCTTGGTGGCGCTTCCGGGGACGTCGGAGAAGCGCAGCGTGTCGCCAAGCCGGGAGTGGAAGAGCACATGGTCGCAATCCGTTAAGGCCCGCGCAACCTCTGCCGGTATTTCGTCAAGCCCCGCATGGTCGCCGACCGGCACGATACGGGCCGCGATGCCCATCTCATCGGCGACATCGGCGACAACCGCTGGCACCGCCGCATCATAGATGCCTAGTCGGGGGTCCTCGGCGATGATGGCGAGCGTCTCACCCGCCTTTGCGCCGATCGCGTCGCCGATCAGTGACCGCGCCCCGGCCCTCGGATCAAACCGCATGTGCCCGGCTCCCCTCAATTGCCCGCCGCCTCTATACGTCGTTCAGCCAGAACCTCTTCCAGCCAGCCCGCCCGCATTTCGGGCGTCGAGGCGATCAGCAGGTGCGTATAGTCATCCCAGGGCGGCGCGAAGATCGCGGGCTTTGGCCCCTGTTCGACAATCCGCCCGTTCTGCATCACCGCCACATCGTCAGCGATGGCGCGGACCATGGCCATGTCATGGGTAATGAAGATGTATGAGACGCCAAGCTCTCGTTGCAGCCGCAACAGCAGCGCGATGATGCCGTCCGCGACCAGGGGGTCAAGCGCCGAGGTGACCTCGTCGCAGATGATCACCTCGGGCTCGGCGGCAAGGGCGCGGGCGATGCAGACGCGCTGCTTTTGCCCGCCCGACAACTGGTTCGGATAGCGCTGGGCAAGATCGGGGTCGAGTTCCACCAGCGCCAGCAGTTCCCGCGCGCGGGCAAGCCCTGCGGCGCGGGTCATGCCGCAGAATATCTCGGCGGGGCGACCGATGATCTCGCCCACAGCCTGGCGCGGATTAAGGGCGACGTCGGGAAGCTGATAGATAAGCTGGATTTCCTTGCGTTCGTCTGCCGTGCGGGCGGCGAGCCGGTGGTGCAGTGGCGCCCCCCGGAGCTCCATCCGCCCCCGGGTCGGCGGCAACAGACCGACAAGCACGCGCGCAAGCGTAGACTTGCCCGATCCGCTTTCGCCGAC
>NZ_JBARVQ010000067.1:0-3881 GCF_049646345.1 Albidovulum sp.
ACGAACCGTGCGTTCTCGCTGATAAACTGGAACCGTAGCTCCGGTTTCTTGCCCATCAGCCGCTCCACGAGATCGCCGGTCTCTCCCGGCACCTCATCGTCGATGCTGACCCGGATCAGTTTGCGGGTCTCGGGGTTCATGGTCGTGTCTTTCAGGTCCTTGGCGTCCATCTCTCCCAGACCCTTGAAGCGCTGGACGTCGATCTTGCCCTTGCCGCCAAGGCCCTTGGTCATCATGCGTTCCTTCTCTGCATCATCGGCCACATAGATGCGTTTGGCACCTTGCGTCAGACGGTAGAGCGGCGGGCAGGCCAGATACAAATGCCCCTTGTCGATCATCGGCCGCATCTGGGTGAAGAAGAAGGTCATCAGGAGGGCGGCGATATGGGCGCCGTCGACATCGGCGTCGGTCATGATGATGATCTTGTCATAGCGCAGGTCGTCGATATTGAACCGCGTGCCAAGGCCACAGCCGAGCGCCTGGGTCAGGTCGCTGATTTCCTGATTGCTCCCGAGTTTCGAGGAAGCGGCACCAAGGACGTTGAGGATCTTGCCCCTGAGCGGCAGGAGGGCTTGGGTCTTGCGGTCGCGGGCCATCTTGGCCGAGCCGCCCGCCGAGTCGCCCTCGACGATGAAAAGCTCCGTCCCCTCGCGGTTGGTTGCCGAGCAATCGACGAGCTTGCCGGGCAGGCGCAGTTTCTTGGTCGCCGTTTTCCGGGCGGTTTCCTTTTCCTGCCTGCGGCGCAGCCGTTCCTCGGCGCGCAGCACGAGGAAATCAAGGATCGCGCCCGCGGACTTCGTATCCGCCGCCAGCCAATTGTCGAAATGGTCGCGGACGGCCCCTTCGGTCATCTTGTGGGCGGCCTCGGTTGAAAGCCGGTCCTTCGTTTGCCCGACAAAGGCCGGGTCGCGGATGAAACAGGAAACCAGCGCGCAGCCCCCGGTCAAGAGGTCGTCGCGGGTGATCTGCGCCGCCTTCTTGTTGTTGACCAACTCGCCGTAAGCCCGGATGCCCTTCAGGATCGCGGCCCAGAAGCCCGCCTCATGCGTGCCGCCCTCGGGCGTGGGCACGGTGTTGCAATAGGACTGGATGAAACCGTCGCGCGAGGGCGTCCAGTTGATCGCCCATTCGACGCTGCCGGGTTCGCCGTATTTCTCCTGAAAGCCGACCTTTCCGGCGAAGGGGCGGTCGGCATAGGTGGTGGAGCCGTTGAGCTGTTCGTTCAGGTAATCGGCCAGACCGCCGGGGAAGTGGAACGTGGCCTCGGTGGGCGTTTCACCGTCGTCGATGGCGGATTTCCAGCGGATCTCGACGCCCGAGAAGAGATAGGCCTTGGACCGCACCATCTTCAGCAGGCGGGCCGGCTTGAAGCGGTGATGGCCGAAGATCTCCTCATCGGCGTGGAAGGTGATCGAGGTGCCGCGCCGGTTCTGGGTGGCGCCGGTTTTCTTGATCGGGCCGAGGGGCAGGCCGCGCGAAAACCGCTGTTCGAAAAGCTCCTTGTTGCGGGCGACTTCGACCACCATGCTGTCGGACAAAGCGTTGACCACGGAGGAACCAACGCCGTTCAATCCACCTGAGGTCTGATAGGCCTTGCCGGAGAACTTGCCGCCGGCATTGAGCGTGCAGAGTATGACCTCGAGCGCTGACTTGTTTGGAAATTTCGGGTGCGGATCGACGGGGATGCCTCGGCCATTGTCGCGGATGGTAACGGCGAAATCCGCGTGAAGTTCGACCTCGATTCGGTTGGCGTGACCGGCGACGGCCTCATCCATCGAATTGTCGAGAATCTCCGCGACGAGGTGATGCAACGCACGCTCGTCGGTGCCGCCGATATACATGCCGGGGCGCAGGCGAACGTGTTCGACGCCTTCGAGGACCTCAATGGAGGAGGCGTTGTAGTCGTCCGGCTGGCCCGAGAAGATGTCATTCGCCATGGTGCTGCTCGTCTTTTTGATTGGACCCGGATTAGACCATGCGGGCGCGGGCGGGGCAAGCGGCTTGCCCTTGCAATCGCCGTGTGAGGGGCGAAATATAGCGGTGTATTCGGGCGGCACCACCAAGGAGAGCAGGATGTGGGAAGAACGCTATGCCGGAGAGGATTACCTCTTTGGAACGGCACCTGCCGATTTCCTGCCGCGTGTTGCGGGTTGGCTGGTGCCGGAGCAGACCGCGCTTTGCATTGCCGATGGCGAGGGGCGCAATTCGGTCTGGCTGGCCGGGCAGGGGCTGAGTGTCGCTGCCTTTGACCCGTCAGGAAATGCCGTGGCCAAGGCGCGGCGACTGGCCGGGGAGAAAGGTGTGGAAGTGGCGTTCCATGTGACCGATCTTGACGGTTGGGACTGGTCGGTCGCGCATGATGTCGTTGCCGGCATCTTCATACAGTTCGTTGGTCCGGTGGAGCGGGCCGAGCTTTTTCGGCGCATTGACCGCGCGTTGAAGCCGGGCGGGTTGCTTCTTATTCACGGCTATGCGCCACGTCAGGTCGGGTATGGCACAGGCGGGCCGCCCGATCCGGAAAACATGTACACGCTCGATCTGTTGCGCGGGGCTTTCGCGGGCTATGAGGTGCTGCGGGCTGAGGACTTTGATGCCGATGTCGATGAGGGTAAGGGGCATTCGGGTCGCTCGGCGCTGATCGATTTCGTTGCGCGCAAGCCGGGCGCGGCGTGACTCGCGGCGAGGTCGTCCGTGTCGATGAATCCTGAAGGGAGAGTGAGATGAAAACCGAGGCTGTCGTCGACCATATCACCGGATGGCTTGAGGATTATTGTGCGGCTTCGGGGATGAAAGGGTTCGTCATCGGCGTGTCGGGCGGGATCGATTCCGCCGTCTCCTCGGCGCTCGCCGCGCGGACGGGGCGGCCGACCCTGGTGGTCGAGATGCCGATCCATCAAAGCAGGGATCAGGTCAGCCGGGCGCGCGATCATATCGAGATGCTGAAGACGCGGCATGCGAATGTGGCGGGGCAGGAGGTGGAGCTGACCGGCGTCTTCGACAGTCTGGTTGCCGCACTGCCGGGTGAGCCTGCGGGTGCTGCACGCGACATGGCTTTGGTCAATACCCGCGCGCGCCTGCGCATGACCACGCTTTATTATCTTGCCGGTCAGCATGGCCGACTGGTCGTCGGCACTGGCAACAAGGTCGAGGATTTCGGCGTCGGATTCTACACCAAATACGGTGACGGCGGGGTGGATCTGAGCCCGATTGCCGATCTGATGAAGTCCGAGGTTTACGCGATTGGCCGGGCTTTGGGCGTGAATGACGCGATCCTTGCAGCCCCACCCACGGACGGGCTCTGGGGCGACAGCCGTACCGATGAAGACCAGATCGGCGCGAGCTATCCGGAACTGGAATGGGCGATGGATTATAAGGGCGATGACGCGGCGCTGACGGGACGGCAGGCCGAGGTCATGGCGATCTGCCGGCGTCTGAACCGGGCGAACCAGCACAAGATGCTGCCGATCCCGGTTTGCGAGATCCCCGACGCCCTCAGATAACGGCGTGGCATCCCCGCCGACAAAGAGTTTCGGGTTTTGCGGATATCTCTTACTGACCGGTCCACGGCCATCATCCGGCGATCTTGCCTTGCGCCGCGAACGTCCTTTACGCGACCCGATCCGAAGATGTTATCAACCGGCGGATTTCAGGGCGCATTCCCTGCCGCTGCTGGTCGCGCAAAGTTGCCCGGAACGCCCGTGGGGTCTGACCGAATTGCTGTTTGAACGCCCGTGAAAAAACCGCCGGATAGGAAAAGCCGCAGGACAGGGCCACGTCCTTGATCGAATATTCCTCATAAAACAGGATGTTGCGCGCGGCCTGAAGGCGGATGTGCAAATAGAGTTTCATCGGAGATTCGCCAAAGATGCGGCGGCACAACC
>NZ_JBARVQ010000068.1:0-2083 GCF_049646345.1 Albidovulum sp.
CAACCATCGCCGAGATGATGAAATCATCCAGCGAGATGATGAAGGCCAGAAGCCAGCCCGAGACGACACCCGGCATCAGGATCGGCAGGGTGATCCGGCGGAAGGCCTTGGCGGGGCTCGCGTAAAGGTCGCGCGCGGCCAGTTCCAGCCCGTCGTCCATCGAGGTCAGCCGGGCGCGGATCGGCAGATAGGCGAAGGGGATGCAGAAGACGATATGGGCCACGACAACGGTCGCAAGACCAAGGCGAAAGCCGATGGTGCCGAAGAAGATCAGCGTGGCGATGGCGGTCACGATCTCGGGCACCATCAGGGGGAAGTTGATCAGCGCATAGGCGCCTTCCTTGCCCCGGAACTTCAGCCGCACGGTCGCCACGGCGGCGGCGATGGCCAGAACGGTCGCGACGCTTGCCGCGATCAGCGCCACGGTCAGCGAGTTCATCGCGGCGCGTTGGATGCCCGCATCGGCAAAAACCTCGCGGTACCAGTGCAGCGAAAACCCGTCGATGCGGCTGATGGAACGGCCAGAGTTGAAGGAATAAAGCGCGAGGAAACCGATGGGCGCATAGAGAAAGACAATCGCGAGGATCGCGGTCAGTCCGGTGCCCGGCAGGTTGCGGATATCGCGGTCGCGGCGGTCGAGGAAGGCCATCAGATCACCTCCCCGCCCGCTTTGGCGGACCGACGCGCCGACCAGAAAAGTGCGATCAGCGTGAAGACCAGAAGGATGGTCGAAAGCGCCGCCCCGAACGGCCAGTTGCGCGAGCCCTGGAACTGCTGGCCAATGAGGTTGCCAATCATCAGCGTCTTGCCGCCGCCAAGGATGTCGGGGGCAAGGAAGGCGCCGATCCCGGGGATAAACACGAGAAGACTGCCTGCGACGATGCCGGGTTTCAGGATCGGCAGGACGACCTTGAACACCGCCTGAAACCGGTTCGCATGCAGGTCATAGGCGGCCTCCAGAAGGCGGAAGTCGAAGCGTTCGAAGGCGGCATAAAGCGGCAGGATCATGAAGGGCAGGAAGCTGTAGACAAGCCCCAGCCCCACGGCGAAATCGTTATAAGCCAAGGGCAGCGGGCCGGAGGTGAGGCCCAGCGATTGCAGCCCCGAATTGATCGGCCCTTCGTCGCGCAGGATCAGCAAGAGCGCGATGGTGCGGACCAGAAGGTTGACCCAATAGGGAATGGTGATCAGCACCAGCCAGACCGATTTCTGCCGGTCGGACCGGGTCGCGATGAACCAGGCTGCCGGGATGCCGACCATCAGGCACAGAACCGTCGCCACCCCCGCCTGGATCAGCGAACGGGCGAAGATGCGGATGTAATCGGTCGAGAAGCTCAAGCTGTCATCGAAGATGTCGCGCTCGAAGAGGACGCGGATATAGGCCTCGGCCGAGAAGTTCCAGACCACGCCGCCGTAACGCGCGGGTTCCAGAAAGGAATAGATCGTGGTGATCGCAATCGGTACGACCATGAAGATCGTGATGACCAGAAGCGCGGGCGACAGAAGCCCCGCCGCCAGCCGGGTTTCGGGCTGCATGTTCATGATGCCAGCACCCGGAGCGCACCCGGCTCGACCGCGACGAAAACCTCCGACCCCGGCGCGGCGTCAATCTGCCCGCGCAGACCGCCACGCGGCAGATGGACGGTGACCGAATGGTCACCGGCCTTCAGGTGCAGCGCCAGCGCGTTGCCCAGATAGGTGCGGTCGGTAACGCGGAAGGGACCGATTTCGCCGCCGCCCTTCTTGCCTACGCCCACCGCCAGCCTCTCGGGCCGGATGCACAGCGTAATCGACGTGCCGGGCGCATGTGTCCCCGTTTCTGCCGGGATCTCGCCCAGCCCGGCCACGCGTGCGCGCCCCGGCGCCGCGACCTCACCCGCGATCAGATTGGCGCCGCCGATGAAGTCGGCGACGAAGCGGTTGGCGGGGGCCTCGTAGATCTCTTCCGGTGTGCCCAGCTGCTGCAGGCGTCCGGCCGACATCACCGCCACCCGGTCGCTCATCGCCAGCGCCTCTTCCTGATCATGGGTGACAAAGACGAAGGTGATGCCCGTTTCGCGCTGCAGCGCTTTCAGTTCCAGCC
>NZ_JBARVQ010000069.1:0-2409 GCF_049646345.1 Albidovulum sp.
CTTCAACCCGGTGCGCAGCTTGATGTGACCTGGCGGGGGCGGCTTGAGGATCATCTGGGAACCTTCGCCGTTGAACCCCTGCGGTCACGCACCGGGGTGCTGGGCGACCGTCTGGCGCTTGCGGGCCTGAATGCGGTCTGCGCGCTTTTGCGCTTTGCGCTGCCTGAACGTGAGGCCCACCCCGAGATCTATGCCGCCACGATCGTCCTTCTCGATGCGTTGGGGCAGGATCCGGACTGGGTTCTGATCTATCTGCGTTGGGAGCTGATGCTGCTGGAGGAGCTGGGCTATGGGCTGGACCTGAGCCGTTGTGCGGTCACCGGAACCCGCGATGATCTGGCCTATGTCAGTCCGAAATCGGGCCGCGCCGTCGCGCGTGATGCGGCGGGGGAATGGGCGGATCGTTTGCTGCCACTGCCGGTCTGCCTGATGGGGCAGGGGCCGGCATCGCCGGGCGAACTCGCTGAGGGGTTTCGGACCACCGGCCATTTCCTTGAACACCGCATTGCCCATGACCTGCACCGCAAGCTGCCCGAGGCACGGCGGCGGTTCGTTGACCTTTTGGCACGTCAGGGTTGAGAGCGGGTAAAGACCATCTCGCGCCCATCGGGCGTTGACAGGATCAGCGTGTCACCCGCGATCTCGGCCAGTGTCATGGATGTCAGTGCGTCGAAGAATGCGGTTTCGGCCGCCAGTTCCGGGCAGGCGCGGCGGGTGACGGCGATATCCCCAGCGTCGAACCACGGATATGGCGCGGTCATGGGGCCCGAATAGGCATTGCAGGGGGCTGCGCCCGCAATTCGCCCCGGTTCGGGAAAACCGAGCGTGGCGCGGGCCGGGAAGGTCTTTCCGTCAATCTCGATCAATTGCCACAGACCGGTGCCGCCGCCATAGGCCGCGACGGTTTCATCGTTCTGGCAGCCGGTGGCAAGAAGCAACGGCAGAAGCAGGATCAGGCGCATGCTGCCATGAGGCACGATCCCGCCCGGCCGGACAAGCCCGAACTGTGAACGGTTTCAATCCGACATACCGTGCGTCGCAAAATGTCGCGACGGGGCGGGGTTTTGCGGGCTTTTGGGCAGTGGAGGCCAGATGATCAGTCGCTATATCCCTGAAAACCTGCGTCACGCCCCGGTGCCGGGCGTGAAGGGCTTTGCCATATTGACGGGGATCGAGGCGTCGCTGCGCGGGCTTCTGATCTCGATCTGGCCGCTGGTGCTGTATCGCGCGTTGTCCGAGGATGCGGCCGCAGTCAGCCTGATCTATCTTGCCGCCGGGATTGCCTCGCTCGTCTGGGGGCTGATGGTGCCCTGGATCAGCCGCTTCATCCCACGCCGCTGGGTCTATACCGGGGGCGTGGGGTTTTATCTGATCGGCGGCACATGCGCGATTGTCGGCGGACCGCTGCTGACGCCGCTTGCGCTCGTCATCTCCAACCTCGCGACGGTGACCGTGTTCATCTGCACCAATGCCTATGTGATGGACTATATCGCGCGGCATGAACTGGGACGCAGCGAGACGCTGAAGATGCTCTACAGCGCCGCATCTTGGGCATTGGGCCCGGTGATCGGCGTATTCCTCTGGACCTGGTGGGAGCCGCTGCCATTCCTGATCGGCATGGGCTTCGCCGCGGCCCTTCTCGCGACCTTCTGGTTCCTGAGGCTGGGTAACGGCAAGCTGATCACCCGCGCCCGTGCGCCTGCCCCCAACCCCCTGGCCTATCTCGGCCGGTTTTTCCGCCAGCCGCGCCTGATCGCGGGTTGGCTCTTTGCGGTGCTACGGTCGTCGGGCTGGTGGGTCTATGTCGTCTATCTGCCGATCTTCTGCATCGAGGCGGGGCTGGGCGACAAGGTGGCAAGTGCCGTCTTTTCGGTGTCGAACACTTTCCTGTTCCTGTCGCCCTTCATGTTGCGCTGGATGCAGAAGCGCGGGCTGAGGCGGGCGATCCGTGTGACATTTGCCGCCTGTTCGGCCTGTTTCCTGCTGGCCGCATTCGGCCAAGCCTGGCCGCCGATCACCGTTGCCGCCCTGTTTGCCGGATCGCTCTTTCTCGTCATGCTCGATACGTTCGGCGGCCTCCCGTTCCTGATGGCGGTGAAACCGGCCGAACGGACCGAAATGTCGGCGGTTTACTCCAGCTTCCGCGATGTTTCGGGCATCCTGTCGCCCGCCGCGGCCTGGCTTGTCCTCTTGGTCGCGCCCATCACGGGCGTTTTTGCAGCCGGGGCGGCGGGGCTCGCCGTGATGGTTGCGATCGCCGGGCGACTGCATCCAAGATTGGGGGAACAGCGGCCTGTCGCCCGCGATCAGGCCACCTGACACCTGCCATGTCAGGGTGTTTGCGCCGTCGAACTGCCCTTGCAGTCGTTTTCAGTTGGCGATCTAACCCAGAGTATGCGTAAGTTATTC
>NZ_JBARVQ010000070.1:0-9554 GCF_049646345.1 Albidovulum sp.
CCGGCAGGTCGATCTCGCGCACCAGGTCGGCGATGAAGACGAAGGAGCCGCGCAGAAGGCCGACGACCACCAGTTTGTCGGTGCCGTTGAAGGCCTTGGTGATCTCCTTGGCCAAAGCTTCCACCCGCGCGGCGATGGACTTGGCGGATATCATTTCGTCGATAACGTAATCACGATGCGGCATGCGGTCCCCTTGAATTCCCCCCTCCATTTAGCGACACGGGGGGGCAGAGTCACCATGGACGCGCGATGCCGACCCATTCCGAAACCCGTGTGATGCCCTATTCGGCCCGCCAGATGTACGATCTGGTCGCCGATGTCGCCCGCTACCCGGAATTTCTGCCCTGGACCGCCGCCGCGCGCATCCGGTCCCGCACATCGCGCCCCGACGGGGCCGAGGTGATGGAGGCGGACCTCGTGATCTCGTTCAAGGTCTTTCGGGAACGGTTCGGGAGCCAGGTTGTTCAGTGGCCTGACGAAGGGCGGATTGTTACGGAATGCCTCGACGGGCCGTTTCAGCACATGCAATCGAACTGGACCTTTCGCGACCGCGAGGAGGGCGGCTGCGAAGTGTCGTTCTTCGTCGATTTCGCGTTCCGGAATGCAATTCTGCAAAAGCTGATCGGGGTGGTCTTTGACGAGGCGATGCACCGGGTCGTGCGGGCCTTCGAGGAACGGGCGAAGGCTCTCTACGGGCCAGCCTGATCCGGATGAGAGGTTCCTGACTGCAAATCTGTGCTGTTTGACAATCGGAGTTATCGGACATCCGGAAAGTCGCGGCAATCTCCCAAGAACACCCCGAAAGCGCCAGGTGAATTTGCGCTGCAAGTCAACGATCGAAAAGGGAGCAAATCTAGCTTCAGACCGGGGCCTCATCAAAAGATGGCGCGGCATGACAGATGACGGCCGCCATGCTACACTATCCGAATTGCAAAGACCTTTGATTAGACCCGTATTTGGAGCAGTTCGATGTCATCTATTCCGATCGCATCCGCGGCGGCAGCCATTTTGTGGTTGAGTGCTGCAGCGACACCGGCCCATGCGCAGGCGCTGGAAGGCCAGTTGATGCAGCCCAGCCAACCCGCGCCGATCCGCGACGCACCCCCTTCCGGCTTCTGGCGCACACCTGGCAACGAGATGGGCAAAACCGCAGTCGGCGCTGAATACCTGATCCTCGACCAGTTCGATGTCCAAAGCGGCGTCGGCGCATCCCAGACCTGGATTCAGATCGCACCCGTCGACCCGGTCACAGGCTCGGTCGATCCGGCCGCAGCAGGCTGGGTCTATTTCGGCGAAACCGAAAACAGCCTCAGCCGGAACTTTGAGACCAGCCAGACCCCGATGACCCGCAGCCTGAATTTCGAACCCGGTGAGGCCGTGACCACACGCAGCCTGTCCGTCACCACCGAAACCGCCCCAACCGCCGGCGCCGCACCGACCGGCACCCGCTCAATCATCATTCTCAGCCCGGAGGGGAACTGACCATGGAACCCGCCTTTTTTGACATCACGGTCAAGCTTCTCGCCTTGGCCTATCTGGTGCCCTTCATCGCCTTCCTGTTCGGCGTGGTGATCTGCGATCAGCTCAAGCTGCACTCGATGCAGAAGCGCAAACATCTGTGGCTGGTCTCGGCACCTGTTGCGATGTTCACGGTGGGGATGATGGTGTCCTCGACCAAGATCAAGAGCGCCCATGACGACGTGATCACCTACCAATATGCCCATGTGACGGAGTTCGATCAGTATCTGATGTTCCTGGCGATCACGATCTTCCTGGGCACGATGGCCCCCACGACCTTCGACCGGCTGCGCGACAAGCTGGCCAAGACAGGGCCGGGTGTCACGCCCTGACCTGTATCGCGGTAGCGCCTGGGTTTGAAAATTCCGCTTCGAGCCCAAATGTCCCACTGAGGATGGTGTTATTTATTTAGGGATGAAATCTAGCCAACCCGCAGAACCTGCAACGGCAAGGAACCCTAAGAATAAGCCTAGCGCGATAACTCAGTGAATTATTGTTTTCCGGCGTTTCCCTTCCTTTGGAAACCAATCAAACTTACGGAGCCATCCAAGGATTACGTCCATGAACATTAGGACGAAAAGCATATGCCTGAAAAACATGTAGAAAAACAGCACCGTGAGAATTATTCCCGCGATAGTATTGGCGGGCACAATCTCCCAAGTGCTTCCGTTCGATGAAGTCGTGATTGTGCTTTCCATTTGTTCTACCTTCTTTGGAACCGCCCGCCTGTATGTGCCTCAAGCAGTCATTTCTCAGGCTAGGATTTTCATGCCTTCCCGTTAAGGATTTTCATGCCTTCCCGTTAAGCGAGCGCTTTGTAGAATGCAATCAACGGCAACAAAGTCCCGGTCGCGGACTGCCAGACCGAGAGGTAACCCAATGCGTGGACCGCTTGCATCCTTCACGCATTCCACTATAAGGCCGCATCCTTCCGCATTCACGGGAACCGGCGAAGCCTCTCGTGGCGGGCTGCGGAAGGGGTCGCCCGCCTATGAAGCCGCCTGAGACTGATAGGAGTATGCATGCCGCTATATGAGCATGTCCTCATCGCGCGTCAGGACCTTTCCAACGCGCAGGCCGAAGGCCTCATCGAACATTTCTCCACCGTCCTCGCGGATAATGGCGGCAAGGTCGTCGATCACGAGTACTGGGGCGTCAAGACGATGGCCTACAAGATCAACAAGAACCGCAAGGGCCACTATGCCTATCTGCGCACCGACGCGCCCTCGGCCGCCGTGCTGGAGATGGAGCGCCTTGCCCGTCTGCATG
This sequence comes from Albidovulum sp., assembly GCF_049646345.1. Lineage (GTDB taxonomy): Bacteria > Pseudomonadota > Alphaproteobacteria > Rhodobacterales > Rhodobacteraceae > Albidovulum. Next base: position 2,788 of record NZ_JBARVQ010000070.1, read on the forward strand.
ACGACGTGATGCGCGTGATGTCGATCAAGGTCGACGCGCATGAAGACGGTCCCTCGGTCCAGATGCAGAAACGCGACGACCGCGGCGAACGCCGCGAGCGCCGTTGATCACAGCCTGAGGAAAGGAACCTAAACCATGGCGAACAAACCGTTTTTCCGCCGCCGCAAGGTCTGCCCCTTCTCGGGTGATAATGCGCCGAAGATCGACTACAAGGATGTCCGTCTTCTCCAGCGCTACATCTCCGAGCGTGGCAAGATCGTGCCCGCCCGTATCACCGCCGTTTCGGCCAAGAAGCAGCGTGAGCTGGCCCGCGCCATCAAGCGTGCCCGCTTCCTCGCCCTTCTGCCCTATGCCGTGAAGTAAGGAGACACGAACATGCAAGTGATCCTTCTCGAACGCGTGGCCAAGCTTGGCCAGATGGGCGAAGTCGTCAAAGTCAAGGACGGCTACGCGCGCAACTTCCTTCTGCCGCAGGGCAAGGCGCTTCGCGCCTCGGCCGACAACATCAAGGGCTTCGAAGGCCGCAAGGCACAGCTCGAAGCGCAGAACCTCGAGACCAAGAAAGAGGCCGAACAGGTCGCTGCAAAGCTCGACGGTCAGACCTTCATCGTGATTCGCTCGGCGTCCGACGCCGGTGCGCTTTACGGCTCGGTCACCACCCGTGACGCCGCCGATGCCGCGACCGAAGAGGGCTTCACCGTTGATCGCAAACAGGTCGTCCTGACCCGCCCGATCAAGGATCTGGGCCTTCACGACGTTGAAGTTGTTCTGCACCCGGAAGTGTCGGCCACGATCGTGCTGAACGTCGCCCGTTCGACCGAAGAGGCCGAGCTTCAGGCCTCGGGCAAGTCCATCCAGGAGCTTGCCGCCGAGGAAGAAGCCGCCGCCGATTTCGAAATCGCCGAACTTTTCGACGATATCGGTTCGGCCGGTCAGGACGACGAGGACGTCGCGCAGTAATCTTTACTGCAGACTTGGAAAACAAAACCGCGCCACAACTGGCGCGGTTTTTTAATGTTTGTCTGCTTGGTGGACCCTATCCGCCGCTACGTGGTCGCCATCTCCGCCGCCACCTCGAAGAAGGCCTGCACCAGCTTGCCCGCCTTGCGTTCGCGCAGGCAGATCAGCGCCTCGTCCATCATCATTTCCCCGCCCCCCATGATGGGAATACTGACAAGCCGCGCGTCAGACCCGAATTCGGCCGCCGAGACGAACCCCACGCCCGCGCCGGAGGCAACGATCTCGCGCACCGCTTCGCGCCCCTCGGCCTCAATCGCCGGTGTCAGCACGATCCCCGCCACACGGGCATTGTCCTCCAGCTTCGCCCGCGTCCGCGACCCCTCTTCGCGCAGAACCAGCGGCAATGCCGCCAGATCGCGAAAACTCAGGCTCGGACGACCCGCCACCGGATGATCCCGCGCCACGAAGGCAACAATGGGGGTGGAGTTCAGTTTCAGCGCCTCGATATCGCGGCTCTCGGGCATGTTGCCCAGCACACCGATATCGGCCTCATAGGCATAGAGCGCGTCAAGCACGCTTTCGGTATTGCCCGAATGGACAGTGATCCGGACCCCCGGGTAGCGGTCGCGAAAGCGCGCAAGAATATGCAAGAGGTGATGCGCGCTGTCGGCGACGATCCTGAGCGTGCCCGCACGCAGGGCCCGCACTTCGGACAGAAGCTCCAGCGCCTGTTGCTCACTGTCGAAAAGCCGCCTTGTGATCTCCAGCAGCCGGTCGCCCTGCGGCGTCAGACTGACCTGTTTCTTGTGCCTGTTGAACAGAAGGATTTCGTATTCCTCTTCCAGCTTGCGGACCTGATCGGAAATCGCGGGCTGGGTCAGGTGCAAGGCCTCGGCCGCGCGGGAAAAACCACCCGATACGGCGACATGATGGAAGGCGCGAAGCTGGACGTAACGCATCGTGGATCTCTTGCGGATAAGGGCGTCACCTTGCATTAGTAGAATCGATATATCAATCTAAAATAACGATTTTACATATGACTTGCCGCATGGAAAAACACCCCCGATCGCAGCCTCCCCGAACGGAGCATCCGCATGACCGAAACCGCACCCCTGCCCGCACCGAAACTGGGTGAACCCTATCTGCTCACCCCCGGCCCGCTGACCACGGCCTTTTCTACCAAGGAAGCGATGCTAAGGGACTGGGGCTCCTGGGATGCCGATTTCCGGGCAATGACCAAATCGCTTTGCGATCAGCTTGTGGCGCTTGCAGGCGACACGATGGAGGAATTTGTCTGCGTGCCAATGCAGGGCTCGGGCTCCTTCTCGGTCGAGGCGATGCTGGGCACGTTCATTCCCTGGGACGGCAAGGTTCTGGTTCTGGCCAACGGCGCCTACGGGCTCCGTGCAGCCGAGACGATGAAATATCTTGGCCGGGGTTACACGCTGATCGACAAGGGCGATTACATGCCGCCCCGGGGCGATGAGGTCGCCGCAGCACTCGATGCGGACCCGGACATTACCCATGTCATCGTGATCCATTGCGAGACATCTTCGGGGATCCTGAACCCGGTCGCCGAAATCTCAGACGCCGTCTACGCCAAGGGCCGCAAGCTCTTGATCGATTCCATGTCAGCCTTCGGCGCGCTGCCGCTGGATGTGAATGAGATCCGCTATGAGGCGATGGTCTCGTCGGCCAACAAATGCATCGAGGGCGTGCCGGGCTTTGGCTTTGTCATCGCGCGCAAATCCGAACTGGAGGCGTGCAAGGGTAACAGTCATTCGCTGGCGCTCGATATCCACGCGCAATGGGCCTATCTCGAAAAGACCGGCCAGTGGCGCTACACGCCGCCCACCCATGTCGTCGCGGCCTTTCTTGAAGCCCTGCGGCTTCACGCCGAAGAAGGCGGTGTTGCGGGGCGGGGTGCACGCTATTGCCGCAACCGCGACGTGATGGTCGAAGGGATGCGGGATCTGGGGTTCGAGACATTGCTGAAGGACCGCTGGCTCTCGCCCATCATCGTGACCTTCTTCTGCCCCGCCGACCCGAATTTCATCTTCAACGACTTCTATGAAAAGATGAAGACCAAGGGCTTCATCATCTATCCCGGCAAGCTGACGGTCGTGGAGAGTTTCCGCGTCGGTTGCATCGGCCGGATGGACGAACATGTGATGCGCAAGGTGGTAAAGGCCGCCGGAGAGGCATTGACCGAAATGGGCGTCACCTCTGCCGCCCCGCCCGCAGCCGCCATCGCCGAACGCGCCAAACTCGCCGCCTGAAACGGCCCCGACATTCTGACGGAAGGAAGACCAATGAACATGCATACCCCTGCGCCTGTTATTGCGAATGACCGTGCTTATCCCTGGCCGAAGGTGCCTGCGGTTGCGATTTGTCTGGATGGGTGTGAGCCTGCCTATCTTGAGGTTGCGATTGCCGAGGGGTTGATGCCGGTTCTGAAGCGGATGCGGGCGGAGGGCACCGATCGGCTGGCGCATTCGGTCATTCCGTCTTTCACCAACCCGAACAACCTTTCCATCGCCACCGGGCGGCCGCCCAGCGTTCATGGCATCTGCGGCAACTTCCTTTTTGATCCCGATACCGGCGAAGAGGTGATGATGAATGACGTGCGCTTCCTGCGCGCGCCGACGATCTTTTCGCGCTTTTATGAGGCCGACGCCCGGGTGGCGATGGTCACCGCCAAGGACAAGCTGCGCGCGCTTCTGGGGGCGGGTTTGAAGTTCGACGAGGATCGGGCGATTGCCTTCTCGTCCGAGAAATCCGGCACCACCACCAAGGCCGAACACGGGATCGACAATGCGAGCGACTGGCTCGGGATGCCGGTGCCTGCGGTCTATTCGGCCGAGCTTTCCGAATTCGTCTTCGCCGCCGGTGTGAAGCTGCTGAAAGAGTTCAAGCCGGACGTGATGTATCTCTCCACGACCGATTACATCCAGCACAAATACGCCCCCGACCAGAAGGGCGCGAAGGACTTCTACGCCATGTTCGACCGCTATCTGGGGGAGCTTGATGCGCTGGGGGCCGCTGTCGTCGTCACCGCCGATCACGGCATGAAGCCCAAGCACAAGGCCGATGGCACGCCTGCGGTGATCTATGTGCAGGATCTGATGGATGACTGGCTGGTCAAGGACAGGGCCCGGGTGATCCTGCCGATCACCGATCCTTATGTCGTCCATCACGGGGCGCTGGGGTCGTTTGCCACCTGCTATCTGCCCGAAGGGGCCGACCGCAACGACATCATGGACCGGCTGGCGGCGCAGGCGGGGATCACCCTTGTCGTGACCCGCGAAGAGGCGGTGACGCGGTTCGAGCTGCCCGCCGACCGGATCGGCGATATCGTCATGATCTCGGGCGAGACCATGACCATCGGCACCTCGGCCCATCGCCATGACCTGGCGGCACTGAAGGAACCGCTGCGCTCCCATGGCGGCCTGACCGAGCAGGATGTGCCCTTCATCGTAAACCGCAAGGTGGACCTGCCGAATGCGCCCGAGCTCAGGAACTTCGACGCTTTCCTCTACGCCTGCACCGCGGCCGCACTTTAAGGGGCGGGGATGGCGGTGGCGTCACAGACGGCGGAACATCACCAGAGCGTCGGCCTCTGCGCCGGCGCTGTTCCTGAACGCGCCGGGCACACGGCCGACCTCCTCAAAGCCGTAAAGCTGCCAGAGGGCGACAGCGCGCGTATTGCTGGCAACGACGAAATTGAAGACCATCGCTTCAAACCCCAAAGCGCGGGCCTTGGCGAGTGCGCTTTCCAGCATACCGCGCGCCACGCCGCGCCCTTCCGACCCCGGCGCGGTGACAAAGCCGCAATTGCAGTAATGCGCCCCGCCGCCGGGGCGATTGCGCTGAATGTAGAAGGTGCCAAGTGGCTGGCCGTCCCCTTCGGCCAGAAAGACATGCTCACGCGTCCAGTAGGCCAGCGCCGCCTCGCGCGGGATGTCCCCATCGATCGCATAGGTCTTGCCAGCCCGGAAGACAGGTTCCAGCATGGCCCAGACCGCATCGGCATCGCTGCCATCCGCATCCCGAATGATCATTCCGCACCTCGCCTTGCGAGGGGCATCAGAAACGCCGATCCGAGAAAAGGAAAGCCCGAATGAACAAGATCGACCAGGACATACGCCGTGAAGGCATGCGGATCGGCGGCGAGGTGGTCTTTACCGACAAGGTGATCGAGGTCCGCTATCCCTATACCGATGAGGTCGTCGGCACGGTGCCTGCCGGCACGGCCGAACATGCGCGCCGCGCCTTCGAGATTGCCGCGAATTACCGCTCGAAACTGACGCGCTACGAGCGCAGCCAGATCCTGAAGCGCACCGGCGAGATCATCGGCGAGCGGCGCGACTATCTGGCGAAGTGGTTGGTGCTGGAGCTTGGCATCTGCTACCAGCATGCGGTCTATGAGACCAAGCGCGCCCAGGATGTCTATACCTTCGCCGCAGCGCAAGCCTTGCAAGATGACGGGCAGATCTTTTCCTGCGACCTCACCCATAACGGCAAGGACCGCAAGATCTATACCAAGCGCGAACCGGTGCGGGCGATCAGCGCCATCACGCCCTTCAACCATCCCCTGAACATGGTCAGCCACAAAATCGCGCCGTCGATCGCCACCAACAACTGCATGGTCTGCAAGCCGACCGAACTGACGCCGCTGACTGCGATCACGCTGGCCGATATCCTTTATGAGGCCGGGCTGCCGCCCGAGATGTTCCAGATCGTCACCGGCCTGCCCGGTGATATCGGCGATGAGATGATCACCAACCCCAATATCGACATCATCACCTTCACCGGCGGTGTGCCGGTGGGCAAGATGATCGCCGCCAGGGGGGTCTACAAGCGTCAGGCGCTGGAACTCGGTGGCAACGATCCCCTGATCGTGCTGAACGACCTCGACGATGCCGATCTTGAGAAGGCCGCGACGATTGCGGTGGCGGGGGCGACCGGCAATAGCGGCCAGCGCTGCACGGCGGTGAAACGCATCCTCGTGCAGGAAAGCGTCGCCGACCGCTTCGTGCCCATGGTGCTGGAGAAGGCCAAGAAGATCCGCTTCGGCGATCCAATGGACCCTGAGACTGAACTGGGCTGCGTGATCCATTCGCAGGCCGCAGAGCTATTCGAAAAACGCGTCTACATGGCCGCCGATCAGGGCGCCAAGGTGCTCTACGATCCGGGCCGCAAGGGCGCGTTGCTGCCCCCCATCGTCGTCGATCACGTGCCCCATGACAGCGAACTGGTGATGGAGGAAACCTTCGGCCCCGTCATCCCGATCGTTCGCGTCCCGGACAATGACGAAGAGGTCATGGCGATCTCAAATTCGACCGAGTTCGGCCTGTCGTCGGGCGTCTGCACCAACGACTTCCGCCGCATGCAAGCCTTTATCGAAGGGCTGAACGTGGGCACCGTCAACATCTGGGAACAACCCGGCTACCGCATCGAAACCTCACCCTTCGGCGGCATCAAAGACTCAGGCAACGGCGTCAAGGAAGGCGTCACCGAAGCCATGAAGTTCTTCACAAACGTGAAGACCTACTCACTGCCATGGCCAAGGTGAGCACGTGGTGCGGAAGGAAGCCTCCGGCAGGAGTATTTGAAAACAGAAGAAAGAGGTTGGTGTGATCACCCATACCGAAGGCGAGTCCAATACGTCGGACGCGCGCCGTGACTGGGCGGCGCGCTATCCCGATGCGGCGACGCGCGATTTGCTGGCGCGCGACGCGGAGGCATTCCTGCACCAGTCGCTGTCCTCCCCCTGCCTGTCGACCATCGCCAAGGCCGAGGGGATC
>NZ_JBARVQ010000071.1:0-6078 GCF_049646345.1 Albidovulum sp.
GGAGCGGTCTTCGCCCTGCGAAGACCGCGACATGGGAAACCGGCGCGCGGCACGCGCGCTCTGCTGGATCACGCAGGGCCAAACGGATTTTGACAGGGAAGGTCCGCATCGGCGATAGTCGGGCCAATGTGGCGGCACGGCCATGGGGAGGACACCAGAAGATGGGACGACATGTCCTCCTGATCGAGGACGAGCCGCATATCGCCGAGGCGATCCGGTTCCTTCTGACCCGTGACGGCTGGATGGTGACGAGCCATGGTGACGGGGCCGATGCCCTTGAAGTGATCCGGCATGTCGCCCCCGATATCCTGATCCTCGACCTGATATTGCCCGGCCGGTCGGGCCATGAGATTCTCGCCGATCTCAGGGCCGATCCGTCACTGGCCGCGCTGCCGGTTCTCGTTCTGTCCGCCCGTGGTCAGACCGGGATCCGGGCCAAGATCGAACAGGCGGGTGCCTCGCGCTTCATGTCCAAACCTTTCGGCAACGAAGAGATCGTCGCCACTTTGCGACAGATGGTGACCGCATGACGGGCCAGCATATCAAAGGGCCAGCGCCATGCCGATGAAGCAACCGCGTTTTCTTGCCCGGCAAAGTTATCGCCGCCGCCGCATGGCGGACGCGGCCCGGCTTCTGCCGCTGCTGGGGCTATTCCTGATCCTCTTGCCGATCCTCTGGCGACCGGCCCAAAGCCCCGCACCGGATACCGCAAGCGGCGGGGTCTATCTTTTTATCGTCTGGCTGGTCCTGATCGCCATCGCCTGCATCCTTGCCAGGCGTCTTTCGGTCGGTGCACCGCCGGATGAGGAGCAGCCCTGATGGTGCCGTTCAACATCCTCGTCGCGGTTTGTCTCGTCTATGTCGGGATTCTCTTCCTTGTCGCCTTCGTTGCCGAACGGCGGGCCGAGCGCGGCAAGGTCGGCTGGCTGCGTTCGCCGATGGTCTACACGCTGTCGCTGTCGATCTATTGCACCGCCTGGACCTTTTACGGTGCGGTCGGCTATGCGGCGCGGTCGGGGCTGGAATACCTCACCATCTATCTCGGACCGACGCTGGTGCTGATCGGCTGGTGGGTGATCCTGCGCAAGCTGGTGCGCATCGGCCGCAGCCAGCGTGTGACCTCTATCGCCGACCTCATCTCCTCGCGCTACGGCAAGTCCAATGTGCTGGGCGTCATCGTCACGGTGATCTGCGTGGTTGCCGCCACGCCCTATATTGCGCTGCAACTGCAATCGGTGACGCTTTCCTTCGGCGTCTTCGCCAGCGGTACGCCCGAGGGCTGGGCATTGCCCGATCAAAGCGCCACGGCGCTATGGGTCGCGGGGGGGCTCACGCTCTTCACCATTCTCTTCGGCACCCGCAACCTTGACGCCAATGAACGCCATCACGGTGTGGTCATGGCCATCGCGCTGGAAGCGGTGGTCAAGCTGGTGGCGCTGCTTGCGGTCGGCATTTTCGTGGTCTGGGGGGTGGCCGATGGCTGGGGCGACATTGCCGCGCGGATCGCGGCATCGCCCATCGCCGACTGGCCGCTGCAACCGGGCCGCTGGATCGGCCTCACCTTCGTTTCGGCGGCCGCCATCCTGACCCTGCCGCGCATGTTTCAGGTCATGGTCGTCGAAAATTCGGACGAACGGCACCTGTCGACCGCCTCCTGGGCCTTTCCGCTTTATCTGATGCTGATGAGCCTTTTCGTCGTGCCGATTGCCGTCGTGGGGCTCTCGGAGCTACCCGCAGGTGCGAATCCCGACCTCTTTGTCCTGACGCTGCCGTTGGCCGAAGGGCAGGGCAAACTCGCGATGCTGGCCTTTCTGGGGGGATTTTCCTCGGCCACGTCGATGGTCATTGTCGCGGCCATCGCGCTGGCCACGATGGTGTCGAACCATGTCGTCATGCCGCTCTGGCTGTCATTGCGCGAAGGCGGTGCGCGCGCGCCGGGCGATGTGCGGGGGCTGGTTCTCATGTCGCGGCGCATCTCCATCGCCGCCGTTCTGGCGCTTGGCTATATCTATTACACGCTGTCTGGCGGCTCGGCGGCACTGGCCGCGATCGGCCTTATCGCCTTTCTCGGCGTGGCGCAGATCTTGCCCGCAATGCTCGGCGGTATTTTCTGGCGGGGGGCGACGGGCACCGGTGCGGCGCTTGGCCTGACGGTCGGATTCCTTGTCTGGCTTTATACGCTCTACCTGCCCTCCTTTGGTGAGGGCGGGTTGCTCTCGCCCGCACTTCTGGCCGAGGGGCCTTTGGGGATCAGCTGGCTGCGTCCACAGGCTTTGTTCGGCATCGAGGGGCTCGATCCCCTGTTGCATGCGCTGTTCTGGTCGCTCGCGCTCAACACCTTCACCTTTGTCGGCGTCTCGCTGTTTACCTTCCCCGGCCCGATCGAACGCATGCAGGGCCTCGCCTTCGTCAATGTCTTCGATCATGACCCCGGCGCGCGGGGCTGGAGCCGGGGCGGGGCCGAGGCCGAGGACCTGCTGACCGTGGCACAGGGCATTCTCGGTGCCGAAGAGGCGCAGGGATTCTTTGAGGCCGAGGCGCATGCGCAGGGCAAAGCGGGCTTCCTGCCCGACACGACGCCCGATTTCATCGAACGACTGGAGCGGCGCCTTGCCGGTGCCGTGGGCGCGGCAACGGCCCATGCGATGATTGCCCAATTCGCTGTGGGTGCTGCGGTCTCGGCGCAGGATCTGATGGCGGTCGCCTCTGAGGCGCAGCAGATCCTTGAATATTCGACCCAGCTTGAGGCCAAATCCGAAGAACTGGCCCGCACCGCGCGGCAATTGACCGAGGCCAATGACAAGCTGAAGGATCTGTCCGTCCAAAAGGACGCCTTTCTCAGCCAGATCAGCCATGAATTGCGCACGCCGATGACCTCGATCCGGGCCTTTTCAGAGATCCTGAAGGACCCTGATCTGCCCGCTGAGATGCAAAAGAAATATGCCGGTGTGATTCATGACGAGACGATCCGCCTGACCCGGCTGCTGGACGATCTGCTCGACCTTTCAGTGCTGGAAAACCGCAAGGTGAAGCTGGATGTGACGGTCGCCAATCTTCACGACCTGATCTCAAAGGCGGTGCAGGCTGCGTCGAATACAAGGCCCGAGCGGCCGTTCACCCTGCACCGCGATTACCCGGCAGAGCACATTCCCGTCATCACCGATACCGACCGTCTGGTGCAGGTCTTCATCAACCTCGTCTCGAACGCCCGGAAGTACTGCGATGCCGAACGGCCCGAACTGGCGATCAATGCGCGCCGGAGGGGCGGGCGGATCATCATCGATTTCATCGACAATGGCGCAGGCATTCCCAAGGCCTCGCAACGGCTGATCTTCGAGAAATTCGCGCGCCTGACCGATACGGCGCGTGCAGGCGGGGCGGGGCTCGGCCTTGCCATCTGCCGCGAGATCATGGGCAATTTGGGCGGTACGATTTCCTATCTGCCTGGGCAGGGCGGTGCGGCCTTCCGGGTCTCGCTACCGGTCAAGCCCGAGGCGCGATTGGGCGCGGAAGCGGCCGAGTAGCCGGGCGCAACGCTTTGGTAACCCTGTGCGGCCTAGTCTGACCTGAAGCCCGCATGGGGCACCCGGGGACGGAGGCATGAGCGAGAACGCATCAGAGACGGTTCTGAAACGCAAGGCAGAAGCCGGGCGAAACCATTTCGGTGGTGGTGCTGTCACGCCCGAAAAAGCCCTGGGTCAGGCATTGGCCAAGGCGGCGCAGGACATGATGAAACTGCCGCTGCGCATGGCGACGGGCCGCGAAGGGCGGATGTCGCTGGCTGAGGTCATCGAATGTCTGCCAGACCGCGCGCTTCTGGCCCTGCTCGAAGGGCCGGAAGAGGGGCTTGGTTTGATGGTGCTGGCACCCGAGGTGCTGGCAAGCCTCATCGAGATGCAGACAACCGGGAAGATAAGCGCAGGTACCGTGACCGCGCGTCGGCCGACCCGGACCGATGCGGCGATGTCGGCGCCCTTTGTTGACCGCGTTCTTGGCGAACTTGAAGTGCTGCTTGCCGCCGATGCCGCGATCATCTGGGCCGGGGGCTTTCGCTACGCCTCATATCTGGAAGATGCGCGCCCGCTCGGGCTTCTGATGGAGGATACAGGTTACCGCGTCTTTCGTCTCACACTCGATTTCGGCGAGGATACGGCACGTCAGGGCGCCTTCCTGCTCGCCTTGCCATCCTAGGGAAAAGGCGCGCCGCCCGTCCGATCCGCGACTGAAGGAAGCGGTGCCGGCACGGCGATTGTCAGCGCAGATGCTACGGCTGAGTGGCACAGATGCATGGAAGAGGTGGTCATGGGGGCCCGGGCCCATGTTCAGGCGGTTCTCGACCGGGTGTCGATGCCGCTATCCTCTGTGCTGGCGCTGAAACCGGGGGGGCTGGTACCGCTCTCGGCGGGTGTGTTGACGAAGCTTCGGATCGAAAGCCGGGGGCGGTTCATTGCCTATGGCAAGCTCGGCCAGTGTAACGGCAATCTTGCCGTCAGACTGCTTGTCGCACCCGACGGGAAGAGAGTGGACATTGATCCTCAGATCCCGCAGATCGCAACGGGCCAGGGGGCGGCAGCAAAAGCATCACCCGATGAAACCGGCGGAGATGCGAAGTTTGGTGCCGCGGAGAATAGGGTGCGTGACGCGACCATTCCTGCCGCGCAGGCACCGGTTTCATCCTGAGCCCGGAACGGAATGAAAAGAAACGATTTTTCGCAGAAAAATCGACAAATTTTCGAAGAAAATTTGGGTCTGCAGGATCAGCTTCCGGCGGCAAGACGTTCCAGGGCGGCGCGGAAGGGTTCAAGGTTGTAGCCCCAGCGCGATGGTGTCGCGATCAGATCGTCGACCGGCATCCGGTCCGCATGCGCCAATGCCCAGACGATCGAAGACCGGTTGCCAGACGCACAATAGGCCAGCACCGGTCCTGTCGCCGCGTCGATGGCGGCGCGCTGCCCGGATACGGCCTCCATCGTGATCGCGCCGCCGATGACGGGATTGATCACGAATGTCATGCCTGCAGCTTCCACTGCTGCCCGCATCTGTTCTCCGTGCAGATCCGCCGGGATTTCCATGTCGGGCCGGTTGTCGATGATGGTGACAAACCCGGCAGCCCGGATTGCCGCCACATCCTCGGGCGCGATCTGTGGCGAGACGGCATAGGCCGGGGTCAGATGGCGGATCTCCATGATCTCTCCTAGGCAAGAACCGCGCGGACAATAGCGGTGCTTCCCGGCGGACGGAAGCGGAAAGCGGAGCCGCCCGACCTGTCCGCCTATGCAGGATTGACTTGCATCAAGGCCCGTTCCGCCCCAGCCTTATTAGAAGTGATCGGGGATTGGGAAAGGAGACCCGCATGAAACCCGTTGCCGAACGCAAGGCCGAACTTCTGGCCCGCCAGACTGACCTGAAGACCCGCATCGTCGGGATCGGCGAAGAACTCGACAGCCATGAAGCCAAGGACTGGGAGGAAATGGCGACGGAACGCGAGGCCGACGAGGTTCTGGAGGACCTTGGCCAGTCGGCCCAGGCGGAACTGCGGATGATCGAGGCGGCGCTCGCCCGGATCGATGAAGGGGAATACGGCTATTGCGTGCAATGCGGCGAGCGGATTGCCGAGGAACGGCTGGACCTCTTGCCCGCAACGCCATTCTGCCGCAATTGCGCGCCGAGAAAATAAGCGGCGTTATGTTGCGACGGGCGACGGGCGACGGGCATTGCCATTGCGATCTGGTCCCCTAGACTGGCGCCGTTGGCAGCGTAAGGGGGCAGGCTGGCATGGCCGAATTGGTTCGTGTGACAACGGCGGACGGGGTGATGACCCTCACGCTCGACAATCCGCCGGTCAATGCGTTGGGGGCGGGGCTGCGGCAAGGTATTGATGCCGCCTTGCGTTTAGCTGAAGCAGACCCGGATGTGCGCGTCATTCTTCTTCAGGCCGCAGGGCGGACATGGCCGGCTGGCGCAGATATCCGTGAATTCGGACGCCCGCCCGCAGAGCCGCTTTTGCCCGAACTCTGCTCCGCGATTGCCGCCTCTCGGAAACCGGTCATTGCGGCCCTGCACGGCACGGTTCTGGGC
>NZ_JBARVQ010000072.1:0-6619 GCF_049646345.1 Albidovulum sp.
GAAAAGCACGGGCTGCGCGCGACCTTCATGCCAAAGCCGTTCAAGGGACTGACCGGTTCGGGGTGCCATGCGCATATTTCGGTCTGGGACTTGGACGGCAAAACCAACGCCTTTGCTGACCCGTCAATGGAGCTGGGCCTTTCCGAACGCGGCCGGCATTTTCTGGGCGGCATCATGAAACATGCCTCGGCGCTTGCGGCGATCACAAATCCGACCGTCAACAGCTACAAGCGGATCAACGCGCCGCGCACCACATCCGGCGCGACCTGGGCACCGAATACCGTGACCTGGACCGGCAACAACCGCACCCATATGGTGCGCGTCCCCGGACCCGGCCGGTTTGAGCTGCGCCTTCCCGACGGGGCAGCAAATCCCTATTTGCTTCAGGCAGTGATCATCGCGGCAGGCCTCGACGGCGTGCGCAGTCAGGCTGATCCGGGGAAGCGGTGGGACATCGATATGTATGCCGAGGGGCACAAGGTGAAAGGGGCGCCGAAGCTGCCGCTAAACCTGCTCGACGCGCTTCGGGAATACGACAAGGACAAGTCGCTGAAGGCCGCGATGGGCATGGAATTCTCATCCGCCTATCTGAAGCTGAAACAGCAGGAATGGAATTCCTTCGTGTCGCATTTCTCCCGGTGGGAGAAGGAGCATACGCTGGATATCTGATCCGGCATTACCGCAGGGATGGACAACGAAAAACCCCCGGGGCTTGCCTCGGGGGTTGATCGTCTGTCGCGGAGTTGCCCCCGCCAGCTGTTCCAGCCGCGTCTTAGAGCGCGCCTTCGCGCTGGGCCTTCTTGCGTGCCAGTTTGCGGGCACGGCGGATGGCCTCGGCCTTCTCGCGCGCTTTCTTGACGGAGGGCTTCTCGAAGTGTTGCCGAAGCTTCATTTCACGGAAAACCCCTTCGCGCTGAAGTTTTTTCTTCAGAGCACGAAGCGCCTGTTCGACGTTGTTGTCGCGAACGCTGACCTGCATGTGGTTGTCACCACCTTCCTAAGTTAGAGTTGCAATCAGTTGCAGGAGGCGCCCCTATAGCAAAGGCCCCGGCTTTTGTCTATGGGGTGGGTGAGGCGGAGGCAGGCCATGGAAAACAAGGGTTTCGACATCGGTTCGGCGAAGGAAAAGCTGCTGGAAGCCGCTCTCAAACATGCCGTCTTCGATGGCTGGTCAGAGGCCACGTTTCAGGCGGCCTGCGCCGATACCGGCATCGCCCCCGATCTGGCCCGCGCCGTCTTCCCGCGCGGGGCACTGGACCTTGCGGTCGCCTATCACAAGGCAGGCGATGCGGCGATGGTGGCAGCACTTGAGGCCAAAGACCTTGCCGCCCTGCGGTTCCGCGACCGGGTTACGCTGGCCGTCCGGCTGCGCCTTGATGGGGCGGACCGGGAACTGGTGCGGCGGGGGACAGCTCATTTTGCCCTGCCGCAGAACGCCGCGACGGGGGCGGCCCTTGTCTGGGGTACGGCGGATGCGATCTGGCGCGCCCTCGGTGACACATCGGACGACATCAACTGGTATTCCAAACGCGCGACCCTGTCGGCGGTCTATTCATCCACGGTCCTTTACTGTCTTGGCGATGGAAGCGAGGGGCAAAGCGCGACATGGGATTTTCTCGACCGCCGAATCGAAGACGTGATGCGGTTCGAGAAGTTCAAGGCGCAGGTGCGGGACAATCCGGTGCTGGGCCGGGTGCTGGCCGGGCCAATGAAGATACTGGACCGGGTCCGGGCACCAGCACGCGCGCCGGATGACCTGCCGGGACGAATGACGGGCAAGGAGGGCGCATGACGCTGCCAAAGACGATGCGGGCGATCGAGATTTCTGCGCCGGGCGGGCCGGAGGTGCTGACCCCGGTTGAAGTACCAGTGCCGGTGCCGGGCCCCGGCCAGATCCTGATCGAGGTCCATTGGGCAGGCGTCAACCGCCCCGACGCTTTGCAACGCGCGGGCGCTTATGCCCCGCCGCCCTCGGCCTCGCCCCTGCCGGGGCTGGAGGCATCGGGGCGCGTGGCGGCTTTGGGTCCGGATGTATCCGGCTGGTCGGTCGGCGATGCGGTCTGCGCGCTGCTGCCCGGCGGCGGCTATGCCGAATATGTCGCGACCCCTGCCGCACACGCCTTGCCGATCCCCGCAGGCATGGACCTGCGCGAGGCCGCCTGCCTGCCCGAGACCTGCTATACGGTCTGGTCCAACGTCTTCATGCGCGGGGGGCTCAAGGCCGGAGAGGTCTTCCTTGTCCATGGCGGGTCCTCCGGCATCGGCACGACGGCGATCCAGATCGCCAGCGCCTTGGGCGCGCGGGTCTTCACGACCGCCGGATCGGCCGAGAAATGCGCCGTCTGCGAAGGGTTGGGCGCGGAACGCGCGATCAACTACCGCGAGGAAGATTTCGTCGATATCCTGCGCGCGGCGGGCGGTGCCGACCTGATCCTAGACATGGTCGGCGGCGACTATATCTCGCGCAATATCAAGGCTTTGGCCGATGACGGGCGTCTCGTGCAGATCGCCTTTCTTTCGGGCCCCAAAGTGGAACTGAACTTCGCGCAAGTGATGACCCGCAGGCTGACCATCACCGGATCGACGCTCCGCCCGCAAAGCGACCTCGCCAAGGCGCGGATTGCCGAAGAACTGCGCGCGCATGTCTGGCCGCTGATCGAGGGTGGACGGCTGAAGCCGGTCATGGATTCCGAATTTCCGCTGGATCAGGCCGCCGAGGCGCACCGGCGCATCGAAAGCTCGGGTCATATCGGAAAGATCGTGCTGAAGCTGCGCTGAGGGAGCAGTCCGCGTAAGGTGGGTTTCAACCCACCTCCCCCGGACAGGCGTGGGTTGAAACCCACCTTACGGGCCCCTTCGCTGCCTGCGGCATTTCCGCCCGTGCAATCGCCAGAGAATCACCCTACGCTGAGCCGCAGCATCGGAGGGATCATGCCAGGCAAGGTCATTGCGGTCGTGCAGCAGAAGGGCGGGTCGGGCAAGACCACGCTGGCCGTCAACCTCGCCGTCGCGGCAATCCGGCGTGGGATGTCGGTGGCGCTGCTCGACACCGATCCACAAGGCTCGCTCGGCCGCTGGTTCATTACAAGACGCGAACGTCTCGGCGAGGCAGGGCTGGAGTTTTCCACCTCCTCGGCCTGGGGTGTCTCCTATGAATGCGAAAAGCTGAAGGGTGAGGCCGATCTGGTGATCGTCGACACGCCGCCCAAGGTCGATGCCGACTTGCGCCCCGCGTTGCGCGAGGCCGATCTGGTGCTGGTGCCGGTCGCCTCCTCTCATGTCGATCTCTGGGCGACCGAAGGCGTTCTTGACCTTGCCGCACGGGAACGCAAGCAAACCTGGCTGGTGATGAACCGCGCCCGGGCGGGAACACGGCTGGGCGAGGATGTGGCCCGCGCGGCTGCAGAACTGACAGCAGGCGTCGCAGAGGCGCGGCTGGCCAACCGGGTCGTCTATGCCGAAACGCTTGGTCAGGGGCTGGGCGCGGTTGAGGCGGGTAAGAGCGCTGCGACGGCAGAGGTCGGCGCGCTGACGGA
The DNA here is from genome assembly GCF_049646345.1 of Albidovulum sp. Classification (GTDB taxonomy): domain Bacteria; phylum Pseudomonadota; class Alphaproteobacteria; order Rhodobacterales; family Rhodobacteraceae; genus Albidovulum. The sequence goes on from NZ_JBARVQ010000072.1 coordinate 3,537, forward strand.
TGAGGTGCTGCGGCTTCTTGCCGACTGACTTGTATGGTCGCTGGCTGACCCCATATCGGACGGGACCCCATCAAAGGAGAGACCCGACCGATGAAATGCCCTGTCGACCATACGACGCTGGTGATGACCCAAAGAAACGGCGTAGAGATCGACTATTGCCCGAGCTGCCGTGGGGTCTGGCTGGATCGCGGGGAACTGGACAAGATCATCGATCGCAGTGTCGCAGATGCCGCACCGCCAGTGGCGCTGAAGGAACCCGGCCGCGACACACGGCCCGCGCCGCGCCGGGATGATGACCATGACCGCCATCGCGAACGCAACCGTGGCCACGACCGCGACGACGACGACGACGACGACGACGACCGGCGGCGGTACCGGAAGAAAAAACGCGAGAGTTTCCTCTCGGATCTCTTCGATTTCTGATCGCCGGTTTACAGGCCGCTTCCCGGGCGCGATAGTCAACTTGAACGCGCCCGGAACGGAGTGAGCCCATGCCGACAATTGCCAAGGATTTCAGCGGTCAGACCGTCATCACAACATTCGAGATGACGCCCGGCACGGCGCAGGACCTGATGGATGAGCTGAACGAAGCCTATGACAAGTTCATCCGTCACCAGCCGGGTTTCATCGGCGCGGGCCTGCATATGAACGACGCCCAGACCCGGATCGCCAATTATAGCCAATGGCGCGACCGCAAGGATTTTCAGGCGATGCTGCGCACGCCCGAGATGCGCGAAAGGAACCGTCGGATTGCCGAACTCTGCGCGCGCTTTGAGCCGGTGATGTACGAGGTGACGGAAGCCTTCTGACCACGAGCACCATCATGGCGAATGCGGCGCGGCGAATGTCGCATTTGCGCTGGTACGGAGGGGATTGAAAGGGCAGTTAGCAGCGGCCTGCCTATGCAACCGGATCTGCCATGATCGTTCGCGACACACCCAACCTCCTGCACCTCATCCTGGTGATGCAAGGCTCTATAGTCCCTCGGATCATCGGCCGCATTCTGGCCTTTGCCGGGTTCGCGCTGGCTGTGCTGCTGATCGACCGCCATATTCTGCCCCTGCCACATGTCTCCATTGCCGCGATGGGGGTGTTTGGCATCGCGCTGTCGCTGTTCCTCGGCTTTCGCAACAACGCCGCCTATGACCGTTGGTGGGAGGCGCGCAAACTCTGGGGTCAGATGATCGCCGATACCCGCTCGCTCGGGCGCGAAACGCTGATCTTTCTTGGGCAAGGTGCGGCGCGTGACGCGGTCATGACCGGCATGGCGGGTTTTGCGCATCTGCATCGCGGCTGGCTGCGCGGTGTGGCGGCAACGACCGAAGCTGGTGCATGGGATGAAAGCGCAACGAGGCATGCGGAACAGCGCAACCCGCCCGATGCGGCCCTCAGGGCGATGGCCGGGGTGATCCGGCAAGAGGCAGAAGCGGGCCGGATCGACGCGATGGGCCAGCGTGCTTTGGCTGAGCGGTTTGGCTCTGTGGCCCTTGCGCAAGCGGGTTGCGAACGGCTGGCCTCGGCCCCGATCCCCTTCGTCTATTCGCTGCTCGTTCTCAGGACGAGCCATCTTTACTGCCTGATCCTGCCCTTCGCCCTGATCGACACGGCGGGCGCATTCGCACCCGCTGTCGCTGCCATCGTCGCCTATGTCTTTTTCGGCCTGAACGCGGTCAGTGATGAGCTGGAACACCCCTTCCGCGATGCCGCCAACGGGTTGCCGCTGGATGCGATGTGCCGGGTGATCGAGATATCGGTGGCCGAGGCGCTGGGCCGCGAACCGCCCGAACCTATGCGGCCGGTAGATGGTGTCCTGAGCTGACTGTTCAGCCGTTCTCGCGCAGCACGCCGCCTGCCAGATAAAGCGATCCGCAGATCAGGATGCGGGCACCGGGATTGTCCCTGGCGATGGCGGTCACGGCGGCCAGCACGCTTTCGGCGGTTTCGGCCCGGATGCCCGCCTTGGCGGCGGCCTTCTGGGTGTCTTCGGCCGACAATGTATTGGCCTCACCCGGGATCGAGACCGCCGTCAGGCTTTCCGATGCCGCCGCAACCGGGCGCAGATAGCCAGCGATATCCTTGGTGTTGAGCATGCCGAGGATCAGATGGGTGGGCTTCGCGGGCAACCGTGCCAGCGTCGCCGCGACGGCGATGCCGCCCGCCGGATTGTGGCCGCCGTCGAGCCAGATTTCGCAATCACCCGCCGCTTCAATCAGAGGACCATGGCTCAGCCGCTGCATGCGGGCGGGCCAAAAGGCGTTGGTGACCGCCGCCTCGCAAGCCGCTTCATCCGCGCCGAGATGGCGGAGGGCGGCCAGCGCCGCGCCTGCATTGTCGATCTGATGCGGCCCGGGAAGGTTCGGCAGCGGAAGATCAAGAAGGCCGTTTTCGTCCTGAAAGATCAGCCGCCCGCGTTCTTCCCAGACCTGCCAGTGCTGGCCCTGCGCCAGAAGCGGCACACCGAGTTTTGCTGCACGCGCCTCGATCACCTCCATCGCCGCCTCTTCCTGCGGACCGACCACGCAAGGCACGCCGCGCTTGAGGATGCCGGCCTTCTCGCCCGCAATCTCGGGCAAGGTCTCACCCAGATATTGCTGGTGATCGATGGAGATGGGGGTGAGGATCGTCAGGCAAGGCGCGTCGATGACATTGGTCGCATCGAGCCTGCCGCCGAGCCCGACCTCAAGAAGCGTATAATCCGCCTTGGTCCGTGCAAAAGCCAGCAACGCAGCGCAGGTCGTGATCTCGAAATAGGTGATCGGGATGCCACCGTTGGCGGCTTCACATTCTTCGAGCACCTCTGAGAGGTAATCCTCGGAGATCAGGTCCCCGGCCAGCCGGATACGTTCGTGAAAGCGCGCGAGATGGGGCGAGGTATAGGCATGGACGCTTTTGCCCATCGCCTCCAGCCCCGCGCGGATCATCGCCTGGGTCGAGCCCTTGCCGTTGGTGCCCGCAAGGTGGATGACCGGGGGCAGGTTGCGTTCGGGGTGGTCAAGCGCCTCCAGAAGCCGCCAGACGCGATCCAGCGTCAGGTCGATGATTTTCGGATGCAGCGCCATCATGCGCGAAAGGATCAGGTCGGA
>NZ_JBARVQ010000073.1:0-6792 GCF_049646345.1 Albidovulum sp.
TGCCCCGAATACCCGTTGCTGCGCCACCCCACGGGCAGGCGCTCGCCCGGCTTGCGTTGTACTCTTGGCGTAGACCGCAACGGGCTCTCTTCAGGCCTTCGTCAGCTGCACTGCCCGCCCTTGCGATATGTCACCCGCCCTCCACAAATGGTCAGCGCGACCGTCAGGTCGGCGACCGCCTCTGGCGGGGTTGCCTCGATATCGCCTGACAGCACGACGATGTCAGCGGCAAGGCCGGGCCGCAGCATACCCGTGACCTGATCGCGATGCGCGGCCCAGGCGCCACCGGCCGTATAGGCGTGCAGCACCTGCATGAGCGGCACGCGCTGATCTTCGGCCCCCTCATAGACCGGCCGGGTCAGGGCCGCCTGAATGCCGCGCAGGACCGAAATATCGGTGACAGGCCAGTCCGAGGCGAAGGCCAGCGGCGCCCCCGCCTCGGCGAGGGTCCGGCAGAGATATGCATCCGCCCAGCGGTTCCGGCCAATCGCGTCGAAGGTCGGGAACATCGCGAAATCCATCGCCCCCGGCGCATGCGGCGGTTGCAGCGAGGCGGTGATGCCAAGGGCACCAAGGCGGGGGATATCGGCCCGGTCAATCATCTCGATATGCTCGATCCGGTGGCGGCTGTCGCGCCTGCCATTGGCCCTTTGCGCCGCCTCATACCCGTCGATCGTAGTCCGGACCGCACCGTCACCGATGGCGTGCACTGCGATCTGCAAACCACGCCGGTCGGCCTCTGCCGCGATCTCATTGAAACGCGGGCCGGGAAAGAGCGGTTCGGAATGATAGCCCGGCCGACCCGGATAGTCGTCCAGCCGGAAGGCGGTGCCGCTGTCGATCACCCCGTCCATGAACATCTTGACGAAACCGGAACTCAGCCAGTCATCGTCGAAATCCCTCGTCATGGTCTCGGCCCGGTCCAGCGCCGACAGATCCATATGCGGCTTGAAATGGAACGGCACCCTGACCCTTGCGATCAGCCCGCCTTCGGCCTGCAAACCCCGCAGCAGGTCCAGTGTGTAGCGGTTGCCATCCATGTTCACCATCGAGGTGATGCCATGCCGGGCTGCATGGGCCAGACCGTTAGCGACCTTGGCCCGGTCGATGGCCTGCGCCGCCGCGTCGGGCCAGGGCGAGGGCTCTTCACCCGTCGCGATGCCGAGGTTCAGCCGCGCCTCTCCGCCCAGCGCGATCACCGGCGCGAAGGCCTCGAATTCACGCAACTCGCCCGTGGCCAGCCCGTCCGCGCCCATCACCACCTCATGCCCGTGCGGCATCGCGGCCCCTTCAAGGATACCCGCCGCCTTCAGCGCGGCGGTATTGGCCCAGACGGTGTGATGGTCATGCGCGCCGATGGCGATCGGCCGATCGGCAATGATCGCATCAAGGTCATGGCGCGTCATCGGGTGGTCGAGCATCGTGTAATGCCCACCCTGCGCCATCAGGAGCGGATGGTCGGGATGGCGCGCGGCAAAATCGCGGAAAGCGCGGGCCAGCGGCTCGGCCCCGTCGACATGGGTCAGTTGCAGATGGGCCAGTTCGGCCCCGCCAAGCACCAGATGCAGATGGCTTTCAAAAAATCCCGGCAAGACGGTTGCCCCGCCGCAATCGACCACCTCGGTCCCCGGGACCGCCAGATCTTCAATCTCCCGCCGGTGACCGATCGCAAGGATACGACCCTGCCCGATCGCGATCGCCTCGGCATGGTGATCGGCCGGATTCATCGTCAGGATACGGGCATTGGTCAGGATCATCTCGGGTGTCATGATAGTCCTCAGCGAAAAGATCGGTCAGAGCGGCCATCGGAATCCTATAGCGGTTCGGGACTATTCTGCATCGGAAATCGAACCTGTCTCAGTCGATTTCCGATGATCGATATTTCAACACAAACCCGAAACGCCCTGGCCAGGAATTCTCCTGCGTGACAGGCAGCATTTCGATGGGCGGGGCGGTCGCGCCGCCGAATGCAGGGTCAGATCCCGAAAAGGCCCGGAAGTGCCTCCATGCGCTGAAAGACATGAACGCCTTCGGCGGCCTCCCCCCCGCCTTCCGGAGCATAGAGAAAAGCACGCATGCCCGCCGCGCGGGCAGCCCGGACACCAGTGGCGCTGTCTTCCACGACGATGCAGGCCTCGGGCGCGGCCCCAAGCGCTTGCGCCGCGTGAAGGTACAGGTCAGGCGCAGGTTTCGGGCGCGCGACATCCTCGCGCGAAAAGATGCGACCTTTCAGCCGGGTGTGGAGTGCCGGGTGCTGCCCCAATGTCACCTGCATCTTGGCATGCGGGCCGTTGGAGCCGACCGCATAGGGAATGCCCGACGCATCGAGAGCATCAAGGACCGTGACAATACCCGGGACAAGCGGCGTGCCTTCGGCGAGACAGGCGAAGATTTCACCGTAGATGACGTCAAGCCAGGCATCCGGAAGGCGGGCACCGCGTGCGCGGGCATAATCGCCGACGCTGGCCATCGTGCCACCGATGAAAAGGCGGTTCACGTCTTCGGGCGCGACGGGCATACCATGACGCCCGAGATTTGCCGCGATCACCCGGTCGGTAATCGGTTCACTGTCGACGATCACCCCGTCGCAGTCAAAAAGAACGGCGGCGGGCCTCATTCGGTCGCTTGCAGGATGGTGATCAGCGTTTCGCCATAGCGGCGCTGATCGCGTTGGGTGAAGCCGTCAGGCAAGACGGGGCTTGTGCTTTCCTCCCAGACGATCAGCGCGCCGGGGGTCAGCCAGCCCCCCTCGGCGAGCGAGGCGAGCGCCTGTTCGCCCAGACCCTTGCCATAGGGCGGATCGAGGAAGACGAGACCATATCCCGGCCCCCGGTTCGGCCCCATCCGGGTCGCATCGCGACGCCAGACATCGGTTGTGCCCATCGCCTGCATCTTCTCGATATTCTGGCGCAGCAGCGCCCGCGCCGCCGTCCCGTCATCGACGAAGGCGACGCGTGCGGCCCCCCGGCTCAGCGCCTCCAGCCCCAGCGCCCCGGTCCCGGCGAAAAGATCGAGCACGCGGGCATCCTGAACCGGATTGCCGTAGGGCCCATTCATCAGAAGATTGAAGATCGCCTCGCGCACCCGGTCCGAAGTTGGGCGCAGATGCGCGGTGGCGTCGCCCGCACCAACCTCGGCGAGCTTCAGCCCACGCCGTGTACCGCCAATGATCCTCACGCTTTGAGAAGCGGTTTGAGGTCGGCCGCAGGGTCGGCGATCACGCCCGGATCGGGGGATTTGCCCGCCTCGATCAACCGCTTGCCGATCATATAGGCGCGGGCATCGTTCATCGCGTCGAGCGCCAGCAGCGTGTCGCCCTTATAATACCAGAAGCTGACCGCCCCGCCCTCGCCCGGCCGGGTCACGATCCGGTCATAGCCGGTATTCAGCCCCGCGATCTGCAGTTTCACGTCATACTGATCCGACCAGAACCACGGCTTGGCCTCATATCCCTTGCCCGCACCCAGCATGTTTTCCGCCACCAGTTCGGCCTGATCGATGGCATTGCCGACACTTTCCAGCCGGATACGCCCGCCCCGATGCGGGAATGAGGCGCAATCACCCGCAGCCCAGATTGCCGGGTCCGAGGTCCGGCCCTCGGCATCGGTGCGGATACCGTTCTCAATCACCAGTCCCGCCTCTTCGGCGAGGATGGTCAGCGGCGTGATGCCGACGCCGACAATGACGAAATCGACCTCGATCTGCGTGCCGTCGGACAGGGCGGCACCGGACACGCGCCCCTCGCCCGTCAGCCGGTCAAGCCCGGTATTTTCAAGGATCTTCACACCATGACCGCCATGCAGCTTGCGGAAATAGTCCGAAGTTTCGGGGCAGGCCACACGTTGCAGGATGCGCAGCGCCATCTCGATCAGGGTGACATTCAGGCCAAGTTTCGCGCCAACCGCCGCCGCCTCCAGCCCGATATAGCCGCCGCCGACGATCAGCAGCCTGCGTCCCGCCTGAAACTCCGGCGCCATCGCATCCACATCGGCCAGCGTGCGAACCGTGTAGACACCGGACAGATCGCCCCCTCCGGCGGCAGGCAGCCGCCGGGGCCGCGATCCGGTGGTCAGGGCCAGTTGATCATAGGGGATGCTTTCGCCGTCCACCCGCACCGTCTTCGCGCTGCGGTCGATCGCTGTAACCTCGGCCCCGAGTTTCAGGGTGATATCCTGATCGGCCCAGAAGGAGGGCGCGCGCAGGTAAAGCCGCTCCAGCTCCATCTCACCCAGCAGATAGCCCTTCGACAAAGGCGGGCGCTGATAGGGCGGGGCCGGTTCCTCGCCGATCATTGTGATCGCACCTGTGTGGCCAAGGCCGCGCAGCTTCGCCGCCAGTGATGCCCCCGCCTGACCCGCGCCGATGATCACGATCCCGCCCATATGCATTCTCCCTCTGGTCGCCGCACGCCGCGACCCTATATCGTTGATCAAGGAAAACGCAACGCGAGAGGATGCCAAGATGACGATCACCACGGGTGGAACACTGCCGGGCGCAACATTGTTGCAGATGGGCGCGAACGGGCCGGAAACGGTCGACCTTGGCGCAAAGCTCAAGGGCCGCAAGGTTGTGATCTTCGGTCTGCCCGGCGCCTATACCGGCGTCTGCACCGGTGCCCATGTGCCCAGCTTCATCCGCACCAAATCCGGATTCGATGCGAAGGGCGTGGATGAGATCATCTGCGTGTCGGTCAACGACCCCTTCGTGATGAAGGCCTGGGATGAGGCGACCGGCGCGGGCCAGGCCGGGATCACCATGCTGGGAGACGCCGAAAGTGCGTTCACCAAAGCGATCGGAATGAATTTCACCGCTCCGCCAGCGGGCCTGATCGACCGTTCAAAGCGCTACGCACTTTATGCCGAGGATGGGGTCGTCAAGGTTCTGCATGCCGAAGAAAGCCCCGGTGTCTGCGAAACCTCGGGCGGCGAAGCCTTGCTGGCCGCGATCTGACCTGACCCGATGGCGCGTTCAGCGCCTCCCCTCCCCCTCGTGGGGAGGGGATGGGGGTGGGGGGCGATCAGGCGCCACCGCCGCGCTTCGCGTGTAATTCGCACAGACATTCGACCGGCGCGCCGTGATCGCGCTGCACCTCGGCCGCGCCTGCGATCTTGTCCATGCGTTTGGCCAGCGTCACGTCCAGTGATGACAGCCCGCCGCAATCATGCGTGGTCAGCGTGACATCGACGATATTGTAGGTATTCGACCATTCCGGATGGTGGTTCAGCTTTTCCGCCTGCAAGGCGGCGCGGGACATGAAGCCCCAGGCCTCGGAAAAACTGCGGAAATTCCAGATCTTGCGGATCGCATCGCGGCCCTCGACGGCGTTCCAGCCGACCTCTCCAAGGGCGGGCAGATCGGTCTGGCGTTCCAAATCGGTCAGCAGATCGGCCATGGGCATTCCTTTCAGGGGTTAAAGGCGACCGGTCCCGGCGTCCGGTTTTCGGAACGGGCCGTAGTCGGTAAGAATCTCGATCTCTTCGCCGACCGCACGGGTCTCGGCCTCCAGATAGCGGGCGACGGCAGTCCGAAACGACGGTTCGGCAATCCAATGCAGCGAATGGGTTTCGACCGGCAGATAGCCGCGCGCCAGCTTGTGGTCACCCTGCGCGCCGGCCTCGACACGGGTCAGGCCATGGGCAATGGCATGGTCGATGGCACGGTAGTAGCAGCATTCGAAATGCAGGAACGGATGATCCTCGACCGCGCCCCAGTAGCGGCCATAAAGCGTGTCGCGGCCAAGGAAGTTCAAGGCCCCCGCAACCGGCCGGCCATCCCTTTCGGCGAGGATCAGAAGCACGTCGTCGCGCATCCCTTCCTGCACCGCGTCGAAAAAGGCGCGGGTCAGATAGGGGCGGCCCCATTTGCGGCTTCCGGTATCCTGATAGAAGGTCCAGAAGGCATCCCAGTGTTCGGGCCTCAGATCATCCCCCGTCAGTGGCCGGATCGTACCGCCGAACCCCGCAGCCCCGGCCCGTTCCTTGCGGATCGCCTTACGCTTGCGGGACGAGAGGTCGGCAAGAAAGGCATCGAAATCGGCATAGTCGCGGTTTTCCCAGTGAAACTGCTGGGTGACACGGTGAAAAAGACCCATCCGCGCCCCGGCCTCGGCCTCCTCGCCCGTGCAAAAGGTGATATGGGCCGAGGACAGACCATTGTCAGCGGCGATCTGCACCATGGCTTGCGTCAGTGCGGCGATGCCCGTCGCCTCACATCCCGGCCGGGTCAGAAAGCGGCGGCCGGTGGCGGGGGTGAAGGGCACGGCTGCCTGCAGTTTCGGGTAATATTTCCCCCCCGCCCGGTGCAGCGCATCAGCCCAACCATGATCAAAGATGTATTCGCCCTGACTGTCGGTCTTCACGTAAAGCGGCATCACGGCGATGATCTGCCCCTCGGCCCGCGCCACAAGATGATGCGGCTGCCAGCCGGTGCCCGGCCCGACCGAACCCGAGCGCTCCAGCGCGTGCAAAAACCTGTGGGTGGTGAACGGGTCGATGGGCGAACCAGCTACCGCTTCGGGGCAGGCACAGGCATCCCAATCGGCTTCGGCAATGTCGCCAAGACCGGAAAGCGCAGTGATTTCGATGGCGGTCTGATCCATGGCCCTGTCCTTCCCCCTGACTTGGGGATCGGCGGGGGGCTTCGTCAAGCCGGGATGACCGCGCTGTAGCGCTCGAAGGTCACATTATCGACAATCCGGCGCGCCTCCGCCTCAGCTGTCTCCGATTTCACGGTCCAGCACAGAATACCGGCCCCGGCCACCTTCAGGTCCGCCACACGCGGGCGGTCAAGGTC
>NZ_JBARVQ010000074.1:0-4383 GCF_049646345.1 Albidovulum sp.
GTTTCTTTGACCCCTGATAGCGGCGTTGTTATGGTCACCGCAAGCGGCCCCCGGGACGAGGTCGCGGCTGAGGGGACATTCATGGCGGAAAAGACGGCAGAGCAGGCGCCTGAACGCGCGGCACTGAAATGGATCGCTGGGGCCGTCATCGGTCTGATCTTTGGCGGGACGGCGCTGTATTATCTGGCGCGGCCGGATGACGATGCCGCGCCTGAAGAAACCGCCACAGCGCCGGTGATGAGCGGAACGGCAGAGACAGAGGCGCAAGCCGAAGCACCCGCTACTGAGGCGGTCGAGACCCCTTCGGAAGCCGAGCCTGCCCCGGACGAGGAAACCGCTGAAACACCGGAACCGGTCCTGCCCAGCTTTGACACCGTGCGGGTCGAGGCGGACGGGTCGGTTCTGGTCGCAGGCCGCGCCGGGATCGGCGCGGCAGTGTCGATCCTGCTCGATGAGGTGGAGGCCGCGACGGCGGAAGCAGATGGCAAGGGCGCGTTCGCGTCCCTCTTCACGCTTGATCCCAGCGATGCGCCACGGGTGATGACGTTGATCGTGACAACGGCTGACGGTGCTCAGATCCCGTCAGAGGACAGCGTGGTGATCGGCCCCGTCGCCGCGCCGAAACTGGTCGCTGCGGCCGATCCCGAACCCGCACCGGAACCCGTCGCCGAAGAGACCGGGGCGGATGAGGTTGCGGCCGCGACCGATGAACCGGCGGCTGAAGAGGCTGCTCCCGAGGTGATGGCCGAGGCCGAACCCGCCGCGCCCGAGGTGCTGATCATCGACAATGACGGGGTGCGGCTCCAGACCGAAGCGGGCCCGGTTGCCGATATCCTGATTGACACGATCGGCTATGGCGCGACCGGAGATGTTGAGATGGCCGGGCGTGGGACTGCGGGCCAGTTCGCGCGCCTCTATCTCGACAATGCCGACACCGCGGTGGTCGGGATCGGTCAGGATGGTGGCTGGTCGGCAGTTCTGACGGATGTGGCACCCGGCCTTTATACGCTGAGGGTTGATCAGATGGACGGTACCGGCATGGTGACGTCACGGTTTGAAACCCCGTTCCAGCGGGAAGCGCCGGATACAGTGGTGGCGGCACTGCAATCGGACGCGCCTGCAACCGAACCGGCGGATACCACGTCGGAACCGGACCTGGCCGCGCCGGACACAGCCGCAACATCGACGCCCGAAACGGTCGCGGCACCAGAGCCGGACAGCTTGCCTGAGGCCGGAACCACCGAAGTGGCCGCTGCCGTGGCGACCGAAGACGCAACAACCGCAATCGCCTCTGCGCCTGCTGCCGACCCCGCCCCCAAACCGGCGACCCGGGCCGCCATCGTGACCGTGCAGCCCGGCTTCTCGCTCTGGCGGATCGCGCGTGAGAATTACGGTGACGGCGTGCTCTACGTGAAGGTGTTCGAGGCCAACAAGGATCTGATCCGCAATCCGGACCTGATCTATCCCGGCCAGATCTTCACCATCCCGGATCCGGCTGAGTGACCGGCCGGGCCTGATCCCGGCACAGACCTGTGCCCCGGGCGGGCCCATGTCGCAATTGGGCAAGACCACCCCCTGCGCCGCTGAAAGGCTGCAATGCAGAGAGGACTTTTGATGGAAACCGCACATCGTCGTAAGGGCCGCGCCGCCCGTCGCAGCGAAGCGCCGGCGCGCATTGTCAACTACCGTCACCTGCGCCACCCCTTCACGCCGCAGAAAGTGCTGTCGGACGATGCTGTCGACGCCATTCACGCCATGGCGCTGAAACTGCTTGAGGATCTCGGGATGAAGGTCCTTCTTCCGGAAGCGCGCCGCATCTATGCCGATGGCGGTGCCATCGTCGATGAAGCGGCAGAGATGGTCCGGATCGGGGCGGATATGGTCGGGGCTGCCCTGACCACGGCCCCGAAGTCGATCCGGATACGGGCCCCGAACGCCGAACGCGACCTTACCTACGAAGACGGGGCGCTGATCTTTTCGCCCGCCGGGGGCTGTCCGAACGCGACCGACAGGATCCGGGGGCGTCGGCCCGGCAATCTTGCGACCTTTGACGAAACGCTGAAGCTGCATCAGAGCTTTGATGTGATCCACAAGCTCGGCCCTTCGGCCGAACCACAGGACGTGCCGGCACATCTCAGGCATTACGCGATGATGCGGGGGCAACTGACGCTCGCGGACAAACCCTTGTTCGTCTATGCGCGCGGGCGCGGGCAGATTGAGGACAGTTTCGCCATGATCCGCCTTGCCATGGGCCTGTCGGATCAGGATTTCACGGACAGTACCTGGGCGACAACGGTGATCAACACCAATTCACCACGCCAACTCGACAAACCAATGGCCGAAGGGATCATCGACTTTGCCCGCGCCGGGCAGTTGTCGGTCATCACGCCCTTCTGCCTTGCGGGTGCCATGGCGCCCGTGACGGTCGAGGGCGCGCTGGTCCTGCAGCATGCCGAATGCCTGGCCGGCATCACGCTGGCACAGCTAACAAGGCCCGGTGCGCCGGTCAGCTATGGCGGGTTTTCGTCCAATGTAGACATGAAGTCGGGTGCGCCCGCTTTCGGCACGCCGACCCATATCCGGCTGGCCATCGGTACGGGACAACTCGCGCGCCATGTCGGGTTGCCCTGGCGCTCGGCTGCGGGGTCGGCCGCGAATGTGGCTGACATGCAAGCGGCGGGCGAGAATCATATGGGGCTCTGGGCCAACCTCGTGGCCAATGCCACGCTGACCGTGCATGCGGCAGGCTGGCTGGAGGGTGGGCTGACCTTCGGCTATGAAAAGTTCATCAATGATATTGAGGCGTTGCAGATCATTGCTGAACTCTGCGCCCCGCTTGCTACATCTCCTGATGACCTCGCCTGGGACGCGTTGTCCGATGTCCAGCCCGGCGGGCATTTCTTTGCCACCAAGCACACGATGGACCGTTTTGACCGCGCCTTCTACGCACCGCTTGTGGCGGACCTGACCAACCACGGGACATGGACGGCGGCGGGCGGTCAGACGGCCACCGAACGGGCGACTGCGATCTGGCAGCAGGTACTCGCCGACTACACGGCCCCCAAGGGTGCAAGCGACCGGGGTGAGAACATTGCCCGGTTCATTGCCGACCGCAGTCAGGCGGGCGGCGCGCCACCACCGGATTGAGCGCCCGATCCCGGCGCCGACATTGCGCCTTCAGGCGAAACAATAGGTTTGGATTGAACTTTTAGTTGAATGATTGCCCCTAGGTCATTAACGTTTTTTTAATGGTGCCGGGTGTGCCGCAAGTTTTCGAACGAACTGTAAATTGCCTTAAATGGAGGGCAGAGGTATGCCGATTTTCCCTAATCTACTGACATATGATCCCGTTTTCGGGACCGTGTTTTCCGACACGATAGCCACTACCGCCGAGATGCAGGCCGTCTTCGGCTTGTTCGGATCGGATACATTGTCGAGCAGCTTCAACAATACAGGCCTGCTGGGGGGATTCGGCGCGGATGTGCTGGATATCCAGATCGACCTCTTTGACGATATGGCGGCGTCCACATGGGAAGTGAACGCCTTCGCCGATGGCGGGAAAGGGGATGACACAATCAACGTGAACGTAGTTGGGTTTTCCGATTTCGGAACAGATGCGTCATTCGATATTCATGTGTGCGGCGGCAGCGGTGCGGATGTCATTGACGTGTCCACCATATCGAATGCGCTCGGCAACAGTGTCGTGACCAACACGATATATGGCGGCACCGGCGCGGATACGATTACGGCACTTGCCGTGGGCGGAGAGTTTTTCGGCGACAACAGCACGGCGATAAACCGGATCTGGGGCGGCTTTGGCAACGACTACATCACGGCGAGCGCGGTGGTGTATTCCAATACCAGCCTTCTGGCTGAAAACTACCTCAATGGCGGGGCTGGCAACGACTACCTTTCGGCCAGCACCAGCGTGGATTCCAATTCCGATGCGCCAGAGGGGAGCAATACACTGATCGGCGGCAGTGGCCGTGATACGCTCATCGCCGATCATGTCACGGACGGAGAGAACAGCACCACCACGCTGACCTCTGACCTGAACGGCGGCTCTGGCCGTGACAGTCTGACCGCCACGATGCTGGCGCTGGCCCAGGACACCGCGATTGGCACGAATATTCTTGACGGTGGATCGGGCAATGACGTGATGTCAGCCAGCATCCTTGCCGCGTCCTTCACCGACGGGGCGGTTGCCACGAACAGGTTGGACGGTGGCCACGGCCATGACACGATGACGGCCTATGCAGACGCCTCATATCAGGCGCTCTTCAACGCCGGAACCGCCCATAACTACCTCGACGGTGGTTCGGGCCATGACGTGATGAGTGCGACGATTGAGGTCGGCAGCAATGGGTTCAGCGAACTCTATGG
>NZ_JBARVQ010000075.1:0-7890 GCF_049646345.1 Albidovulum sp.
AACCCCGCCCGGCATTGACGCCGCACCCGGCCTCTGGCATGGCAACCGCGATGGAAGGACCAGACCCATGAACCTTTTCGCCGATATCCGTGCGCTCGTCATCGACAGCCTGAATGCCATGGTTGCGTCGGGCGATCTGCCCGAAGGTCTCGACATGGCCAATGTCGCGGTCGAGCCGCCGCGCGATGCCGCGCATGGCGATATGGCGACGAATGCTGCGATGGTGCTGGCCAAACCGGCAGGTCTTCCCCCGCGTGCGATCGCGGAAAAGCTGGCGGCCCGGCTTGGCGCCGATGACCGCATCACCAGTGCTGAAGTGGCCGGGCCCGGTTTCCTCAACCTGCGCCTTGCGCCCGCTCTCTGGCAGGGCGTGGTCAAGGCGGCTTTGGGATCTGGCCGGGATTTCGGCCGCTCCGATATGGGCAAGGGCATCAAGGTGAATGTCGAGTTTGTCTCGGCCAACCCCACCGGCCCGATGCATGTCGGCCATACGCGCGGTGCTGTCTTCGGTGATGCGCTGGCCGCCCTTCTCGATTTCGCGGGCCATCAGGTTACGCGCGAATACTATATCAATGACGCCGGTGCACAGGTCGATGTGCTGGCCCGGTCCGCCTATGAGCGCTACCGCGAGGCCAATGGCCTCTCGCCCGAGATCGCCGAGGGGCTCTATCCCGGCGACTACCTGATCCCGGTCGGCGAAGCGCTGAAGGAAAAATACGGGGCCGCGCTGCTCGACAAACCCGAAAGCGTCTGGCTGGCCGATATCCGTGAATTCGCGACCGAAGCGATGTTGCGGATGATCCAGGACGATCTGGCGCTTCTTGGCGTCAGAATGGATGTGTTTTCCTCGGAAAAGACCGTCACCGCTTCGGGCCGGATCGAAGAGGCGATCGAGACATTGCGTGGTTTGGGCCTGATCTATGACGGCACGCTGGAACCCCCGAAGGGCAAGCTGCCCGAGGATTGGGAGGAGCGCGAGCAGACCCTCTTCCGCTCGACAGCCCATGGCGACGATGTCGACCGGCCGGTGAAGAAATCGGACGGGTCCTGGACCTATTTCGCCCCCGACATCGCCTATCACTGGGACAAGGTGCATCGCGGTTTTGACCAGCTCATCAACGTCTTTGGCGCTGATCACGGCGGCTACGTCAAACGGCTGAAGGCGGTGGTCTCGGCGCTCTCGAACGGGCGGGTGCCTTTGGACATCAAGCTGACCCAGCTTGTGAAACTCTACAAGAACGGCGTGCCCTTCAAGATGTCGAAGCGGGCCGGGACCTTTGTCACGCTGCGCGATGTTGTCGAACAGGCCGGCGCCGATGTAACCCGTTTCGTGATGCTGACGCGCAAGAACGACGCGCCCTTGGATTTCGATTTCGACAAGGTACTGGAACAGTCGAAGGACAATCCTGTTTTTTACGTGCAATACGCCCATGCGCGGGTCTCATCGGTGATCCGCAAGGCGGGTGAGGCGGGGATCGCCGTCGACGATGCGACGCTGAATGCTGCCGACCTTACGCAGCTTTCGCATGAGGCCGAGATCGGGCTCGCGAAAAAGATCGCCGAATGGCCGCGTCTGGTCGAGATCGCCGCGCGCGGCCATGAGCCGCATCGGGTAGCGTTCTACCTCTATGAGCTCGCCTCCGACCTTCACGCCCACTGGAACCGGGGCAATGAAGAGACCGGATTGCGCTTCATTCAGGACGATGCCGCCGTCAGCCAGGCCAAAATTGCCCTTGCACGGGCCGCAGGCGTTGTTATTTCCGCCGGTCTTGGTATCCTTGGCGTAACCCCTGCGGAAGAAATGCGCTGAAAACAGGCGCCACGCCGGGGCTGAAGCAGGCAAGACACCGGACCCGGACGGGTTCCGGGGTGAGCGAGGCAGAGCATGGCGGATTGGGATTTCGACGAATTCGACGGCTATGACCGGCGTGACCCGGTTGATGGCGGCGGGCGAGGTGCGCGTTTTCAGACGCTGGTGAATGGCGCGGGGGCGATGACCTCGGCCGCGCTGATCGTTGGTCTGGGCGTCTGGGCCTATAACCTTGCTGTGCGTGACGTGCGCGGCATCCCGGTTATCGAAGCGCTGGAAGGTCCGGCACGGGCCGCGCCTGAGAACCCCGGAGGGGAGCTGGCGCTACATCAGGGACTGGCCGTCAATGAGATTGCCGCGGATGGCACGGCGGGCGACCCTGCCGACCGTCTGACACTGGCACCGCGCGCCGAATCGCTTGACGACAGCGATCAGGCGATGGGCGAACTTGCCGGTTGGTCCGCTGCGCCGGCCACCTCTGTGCCGGGTGCGGTGATCCCCGCGCCCGACTTTACCGGGGCCCCTCTGGCCGAACCCCTGCCCGATGGTCCTGCCGATCCAATCGCCGATCCGCTATCGGCCCCTGCGGCGAGTATCGCG
The DNA here is from genome assembly GCF_049646345.1 of Albidovulum sp. Classification (GTDB taxonomy): domain Bacteria; phylum Pseudomonadota; class Alphaproteobacteria; order Rhodobacterales; family Rhodobacteraceae; genus Albidovulum. Next base: position 2,411 of record NZ_JBARVQ010000075.1, read on the forward strand.
GTGGATGTCATCTCTGCCGATATTCCCGGTGTGTCACGCTCACCCCGTCCGGTTCCGAGGCCCGCGCAGGCGGTAGAGGTCGACCTGATGGCCGAAGCCGCCGCAGCGGCGGTCGCCGCCGCTCTTGCGCCGTCCCTGCCCGTCGATGTTGCGGTCAGCGCGCTTGGCGAGGGGGCCCAGCTTGCGCATATAGGCTCTTACGCCGACCAAGCGACGGCGCGGCTGGAATGGGACAAGACCGCCGCACGTTTCGGCGCGCTCATGGATGGCAAGCGCCGGGTGATCGAACCGGCAGACAGCGGCGGAGAAACCTTTTACCGGCTGCGGGTCGAAGGGTTCGACGATCTTGAAGATGCGCGACGCTTCTGCGCCGCGCTCAAAGCCGAGAACAGCGAGTGCGTCCCGGCCGTGGTGCGCTGATGACGCGCGCCACATCAGCGACGATTCTTGGCCCCTCGGGCCCGGTTCTGGACGCGGGTGAGGCCGCGTTTTTCCGCGAAGCAGACCCGTTCGGCTTCATTCTCTTTGCGCGCAATGTCGAAACCCCTGATCAGTTGCGCCGGTTGACAGGCGATCTGCGGGCTGCGGTGGGTCGGGATGCGCCGGTGCTGGTCGATCAGGAAGGCGGACGGGTGCAACGGCTGCGGGCACCGCATTGGCGCGAATGGTTGCCGCCGCTCGATCAGATGGCATGCACGGGTGGGCCCGATCAGGCGCGCGCTTTATGGCTGCGCTACCGGCTTGTCGCGCACGAACTGCGCGCCGTTGGTATCGACGCCGACTGCGCCCCGACAGGCGATATCGCCGGGCCAGACACCCATCCCTTCCTGCGCAACCGGTGTTTTGGCCAGGATGCGGCGACGGTGGTGGCCGCCGCGCGGGCCTGCGCCGATGGCCTGATTGCCGGGGGCGTCCTGCCGGTGATGAAGCACCTGCCGGGCCACGGTCGCGCCGTTGTGGACAGCCATCTGCACCTGCCGCGCGTCACCGCCCCGCTGGATGAGCTGGATAAAACCGATTTCGCCCCCTTCGCGGCGCTGACCGATCTGCCGATGGCCATGACCGCCCATATCGTCTTCGACGCCATCGACCCCGCGCGTCCGGCAACCGCGTCGCCCGAGGTGATCCGGCTCATCCGCGACAGGATCGGGTTCGATGGCCTTCTGATGACCGACGATCTGTCGATGGAGGCGTTGTCAGGCTCGCTCGGCGACCGCGCCGCTGCGGGTATCGCGGCAGGTTGCGATATCGCGCTCTACTGCAAGGGCGTGCGGGCGGAAGCGGAAGAGGTCGTGGCTGCCGCAGGCCGGATGAGCGATGCCGCGGCCCGGCGGGCCGAAACCGCGCTTGCCGCCCGGATTACGCCTGACAGCATTGACACCGCCCTTCTGGAGGCCGAATTTGAGGCGCTTCTGAAGGGACAGGCGCATGGCTGACAGCCAGGAATTCGAAGAAGACACACAATCGGTCACAGAACGGCTGGCGGCCGAGGCGCTGATTGTCGATGTCGAAGGGTTCGAGGGGCCGCTCGACCTTCTCCTGATGTTGTCGCGCACCCAGAAGGTGGATCTGCGCAAGATCTCGGTTCTGAAACTGGCAGAGCAATATCTGGTCTTTGTCGAGAAGGCCAAGGTGCTTCGGATCGAACTGGCGGCGGATTACCTCGTCATGGCCGCCTGGCTCGCCTTCCTGAAATCCCGCCTGCTGCTGCCGCCCGATCCGGCGGATGAAGGCCCCTCGGGTGAGGAGCTGGCAGCCCATCTGGCGTTCCAGCTGGAACGGCTGCAGGCGATGCGCGAGGCGGCGGCCCGGCTCATGGGGCGCGACCAGAAGGGCCGGGATTTCTTCGTGCGGGGCATCCCCGAAGATGTCATGCGGGTGCGCAAGGTCCACTATTCGGCGACACTGCTCGACCTCATGCAGGCCTATGCCCGTATCCGCACCCGGGACGAGTTCCGTCCCTATGCGATGGACCGCGAGCATGTCTTCACCATGGAACAGGCGCTGGAGCGCATGCGCGGCCTGATCGGCTTTGCGGGTGACTGGACCGACATTTCAGTATATCTGCCGGATGGCTGGACGGCCGACCCGGCGCGGCGGCGGTCTGCCACCGCCTCGACTTTCGCCGCCTCGCTTGAGCTTGCCAAACAAGGGCGGATCGAATTGAAACAAACGGATACATTCGCGCCGATCGCCATCAGACGGAAAGAAACGTGACCGAAACCGACGCCCCAGATGCAGACGGCAAGCCTGCCGAAAAGAGCCTGTTCGAGGCGCCGCCCATCGCCGAGCAGGAGCGGATGGTTGAGGCGATCCTCTTTGCTTCGGCCGATCCGGTGACGGTAGGCGAGCTGGAGGCGCGGATGCCGCATGGGGCGGACCCGGCCGAGGCGCTGGTGCATCTGCGGAAGCGCTATGAGGGCAGGGGGGTGCGCGTGGTCAAGGTGGGCGACGCCTGGGCGATGCGGACGGCACCCGATCTGGGCTTCCTCATGCAGAAGGAAACGACCGAAACCCGCAAGCTCAGCCGCGCGGCGATCGAGACGCTGGCGATTATCGCATATCACCAGCCCGCGACCCGGGCCGAGATCGAGGAGATCCGCGGCGTGGCGGTCAGCCGCGGCACGGTGGATCAGCTGCTGGAACTGGAATGGATCCGCTTCGGGCGGCGAAGGATGACGCCGGGGCGGCCTGTGACCTATGTGGTCACGCAGAGTTTTCTCGATCATTTCGGCCTTGAATCTGCGCGCGATCTGCCGGGGCTGAAAGAGCTTCGCGCCGCAGGGCTGCTCGATAGCCGCGCCTTGCCGGGGGCGGCCACGGTGAGTGATGATGAGGGCGAGGATCAGGCCGGACAAAGCGAATTGTTCGAGGATTGAGGGGAAGATCGATGAATGCCCAGCGGCTGATCACCATGATCATAAATACTGTCACCCGGCGGCTGATCAATCTCGGGATCAACAAGGGCATCGATCTTGCGTCCCGCAAGGGCAAGCCCAGGGATCAGATGACGGCAGAGGATCGCAAACAGGCGAAAAATGCCCGTGAGATCGCCAAGCGCGCGCGACAGGCCGCAAAAATCACCCGACGGCTGGGGCGGTAGTTACAATTTTTCTTCGAAAAATTGCCGATTTTTCGGAGAAAAATCGTACTTTGTCCGCTCAGGTGCTACGGAAATGCTTCGACAGTTTCAGGCCCTGACCCTGATAGTTTGAGGCGATGCCTGCGCCGTAAATCCGTTCCGGTACATCTGCCATGCGTTCATAGACCAGTCGCCCGACCACCTGCCCATGTTCCAGCACGAACGGCGCCTCGTGGCAGCGGACCTCAAGCACGCCGCGTGATCCGGCGCCACCGGCCTCGGCCCAACCAAAGCCAGGATCGAAAAAGCCCGCATAATGCACCCGGAACTCGCCCACCATGGCCAGATAGGGCGCCATTTCGGCGGCGCAATCGGGCGGAATCGCGATCGCTTCACGGCTGACGAGGATGTAGAAGGCCCCGGGATCAAGGATGATCCAGCCGGTATCGGTGCGCACCTCTTCCCAGAATTCCGCCGGGTCGTAATGGCCAAGCTTCGACAGGTCGATGACCCCTGTATGGGGTTTTGCGCGGTAGCCTACGAGAGTGCTGCCCTCCGGTTTCAGGTCGACCGAAAAGCCGAGCCCGCCCGAGATCACCGCCTCACCCGACACGATCGGGGTCTTCGCGTGGATTGCCCTGAGCGCCTCATCACCGATCAGCGTATGACCGCGCCGGAAGATGATCTGGTTCAGCATCTGCCCGGCTGTGGCGATGACCGAAAAGCTCTGCGGGCAGATCTCGACATAGAGGCGGCCCTGATAGCCTGCCTGCACACGGTCGAATTCGGTGCCGTGATCGGTGATGATCCGGGTCAGAAGGTCGAGCCTGCCGATGGAGGATTTGGCACTGGCGGCCCCGGCAATGTCCGCAGGCAAGGCAAGGCTTTCCATCAGCGGCACGACATAGACGCAGCCTTTTTCCAGCACCGCACCCGCCTGAAGATCGATGCGGTGCATCTCGAATTCCGCCAGCCGCTCCTCGACCGTGCGGCCTTTGCCCGCAAGGAAGGAGGCGCGGACCCGGTATGCGGTGGCCCCAAGGCGCAGATCGAGGCTCGCAGGCTGGATCTGGGCGTCGAGGACGGGTACATCGGCCACGATCTGGCCGCCATTCACCATCGCGCGGATGGCGCTGTCGGCGAGCACTCCGGTTCCTGTCATCTGGCCCCTCCGGATAAGCGAACGCCCACCCCGGCAAGGGGGTGGGCGTTTCGGTGTTGGTCGGGCCGGCGAGATTCGAACTCGCGACCTTCCGCCCCCCAGACGGACGCGCTAACCAGGCTGCGCCACGGCCCGACGGAGCGGTGTATAGGCTGATTGCGGGGGTAGGGGCAAGCGACAAAACACAGATGTTGGCGGCGTTCAGACCGATCCATGTGAATGTGTCAGCCGCGCGAGGGCGCGTCGCCTTGCGCCAGCCGCTCTCGGAGGTCGATCAGCCGCAGATAGACAGCGTGAAGTTCGGATTTCTTGTCGCGAATGCGCAGCGCATCCATTGCCCTCAGCATCGCAGCTGCCGGGGGGCGCTGCGGTTTCGGCTCGGGTGTGGTCGCAGGCTCGGGCGGGGTGAACGCGTGGACATTGTCCGGCTGACCAAGGGGCAGGGTCGGTGCATCGACCTGCATCGGGGCTTCGACGGTGCTTTCCACGGCGTTACGGCCGCTGTCGTCAGGATCTGGCCGCAAGCGGTCATCGCTTTCAGCAACATCAGGGCTGGGGGCTGCGGGCCGTTCCGTGGCCTTCACGGCCTTGGATGCCGCATCCGGTTCGCCCGAAGTGCTCAGGTCCACCATGGACAGGCCCGCGACATGACGGATGCCCTGTTCCTTGAGGATCTTCTGAACCCCCCGGATCGTCAGCCCGTCGATATGCAGCAGCTTCTTGATACCACCCAGAAGGGCCAAGTCGTTCGGCCGGTAATAGCGTCGTCCGCCCGCCCGCTTGACGGGCCGGACCTGCGAAAAACGGCTTTCCCAGAAGCGCAGCACATGGGCTGGCGTGTCGAGAAGCTCGGAGACTTCGCTGATGGTGCGGAAGGCCTCGGCCGATTTCGCCATTGCGGGGGCCTCAGCCCTTGTTGCCGTCGGCCACGCGATCTTTCATCAGATGCGAGGGGCGGAAGGTCAGAACCCGGCGCGGATGGATCGGAACCTCATCACCGGTCTTGGGGTTGCGGCCAACGCGGGCCGCCTTGTCGCGCACGGAAAAGGTGCCGAAGGACGAGATCTTGACCGTCTCGCCCTTCACCAGAGCGTCCGACATGTGCTGCAACACGCCTTCAACCAACTGAGCGGATTCATTGCGGGAAAGCCCCACTTCGCGGAATACCGCCTCGCTCAGATCCAGGCGTGTCAAGGTCTTATCACTCATCATGTCCCCCGTTGCAGGCCACCACAC
>NZ_JBARVQ010000076.1:0-4033 GCF_049646345.1 Albidovulum sp.
GGCAAGGGGTGCGAGACATGTCTTGCGCCGGGGAACCCGGCGCTCAATTGGATCACACCCGGCTACAGAACCACCTCCCGGTCGATGGCCTTGCCCCAGGCCAGGATACGAAACCGCCTGTGATCGGGAATAAAATAGGGATCGTTTAGCACCAGATCGACCACCTCGTCATATGTCCCGGCCTCAACGATCCACATGCCTCCGACAAAGGGCGCATCCGGCACCGGACGCAATCCGCCTCCGACCAGAATCCGATCCGAATGTCGTTCCAGATAGTCGATATGCGCGGCACCAAACTCCCGGCGATGAACCAGCATCCCCGGCGTGTCGTCAAAAATCACAACCCATCTTGTCATCCTGTCCTTCCGGCCGCTTCCTACAGGTTACAGCGTTTCGCGTTTAACTTGAAACATCACTCATCACCTAACGCGTTGAAATTTTTGATTTCAGGCAGCGTTATGTGATTCAGGTTTAACGCGAAACGCTATAAGGGTTCGCAAAGCGCCCCATAGGGCCAGACCTGATCCTGCGATCGGGCCAGACGCGCAAGGAAAAGGGCGCGCCAAGCCGCGCGCCCTTCGACAATGATCAACTCGGGTTTCAGGCCTTGGCCTGTTCCACGGCCTTCGCCTCGACCGTCGCGGGGCCCGCGATTTCGATCCGGCGCGGCTTCAGCGCCTCGGGCACTTCACGGACAAGATCGACATGCAGCATACCATCGGCATGACTCGCGCCCGTGACCTTCACATGGTCGGCCAGCGCGAAACGGCGCTCAAAGGCGCGTGTCGCGATGCCGCGATGCAGATAGGTCTTGCCTTCATCCTCGGCCCCCTTGCGGGCCGACACCAGCAGGGCGCCTTCCTTCACCTCGACCGTCAGCTCATCGTCGGAAAAACCCGCGACGGCGATGGTGATGCGATAGGCATTCTCATCGGTCTTTTCGATATTGTAGGGCGGATAGGTCGGCTGCGGCGCATCGGCCGTCAGCACCCGGTCCATCAGATCGGCAATCCGGTCGAAACCGACGGTCGCGCGATAAAGCGGGGAAAAATCGTAGTTGCGCATGTCATCCTCCTTTGAGCGATGTCAAAGCCCACCGCCCGGATCCTCCGCAACGGCAAGCGGTTGGGTTGCGCGGGGCCCGGCTCCGGCACCCCGCAAAAATCAGATGTGCGGAACCTGTCGGAATTTCAAGGGGCCACTCAGGAACGCGCAAGCCGTTCCCGACGGGCGCCGCCGCTGTCAGGGTTTGACGAACTTCGCGCCGCCGCTACCGCCTGCGGTCACCAACCCGGCCGGCTTGATCTGCTGGAACCGCACCCGGTTCGCGGCAAAGGCCGTTTTCAACTCGGTCAGGGGTTGCGACATCACCGCGGCAAGGGCCACGCCTTTGCCATCCATTTCAGCCTTTGCCGAGACGACGGACACGATCCGGGGCACCCCGCCCGAAATCTGAAAGATCGGCGCGCCCGAGGCCCCGAAATCGACCGAGCAGGACAGAACCAATATACCCGGCTGGTGGCCCAGCACGCCGCATGTCTCCTCGATCGACGGCGCTTCGGAGCGGTCTTGCGCGTAGGAAACGATGCTGACCTCTTCACCGCGCTGCGGATCGGTCCCGATCGCGAAGGGGCTGATCGCGGGCAGCCGGATCGGGTGATCCAGCTCCAGCAGCGCCAGATCAAAGGCGACCCGGTCCATGCGCTCGCGCCCTTCATAGACATAATCGGGATGGGCCATGGCGCGTTTGACACCGCGATAGGCCGCCGCACGGCCATTGCGCCACCCTGCAAGGAACGTGATATCGGCGATATCAACCGCCTTGCCCGAGCGTTGATTGTAAAGGCAATGGGCGGCGGTCAGGACAAGGGTCGGGGCAATCAGCGTGCCGGTGCAAAACGACGAATCCGCAATATCGATGCGGCCGACGGCTTCCCAGCCCCGGGTTTCATCCGCAGTCTCAAGCGCCTTGAGGCCGGTCTCACCGGCAGTTGCGGCAAGCGGCATACATACCGCGATCAGCGCAGCCCAGAATCTCTGCATTCCGCCATCCCTTCACACACCCGATCTCTAGGCACAGGATAGGGCAAGATTATGGCCCCCGCGCAAGCCGTCCGGCGCAGCGCCGCACGAACTGTTGCATTGAATGACGGGTTTAACGCCCCAATGCCGCCGGACGGGGACCGCCGCTTGCCCAGTCGAGCAGTTCTACCGTGTGAACAACCGGCAGATCCGTGCCCGATCCGATCTGCATCATGCAGCCGATATTGCCCGCCGCGATCAGGTCGGGCTTGCGCGCCTCAAGCGTCTGCACCTTGCGCGCCTTCAATTCGGCCGAAATTTCGGGCTGCAGCAGGTTGTAGGTTCCGGCCGAACCGCAGCAAAGATGCGGGTCTGCGGGTTCCACCACCTCAAATCCTACGCCTTTCAGAAGCGCTTTCGGGGCGGAAGTCACCTTCTGGCCGTGTTGCAGGGAACAGGCTGCATGATAGGCGACTTTCAGGGATTCGGGCGCCCTGCCCTCAACACCAAGCCGGGTCAGAAGCTCGGTCACGTCGCAGGCCAGGTCCGCGATCCCGGCCGCATCCGCCGCCAGGGGCGAATTGCGGAACATATGGCCGTAATCCTTCACGGTCGTACCGCAGCCCGATGTGTTGATCACGATCGCATCGAGCCCCTCACCGTCCCTCTCGGCAATCCACGCGGCGATGTTCGCCGCCGCCGCGGCATGGGCTTCGTCCTCGCGCCCCATGTGATGGGTCAGCGCCCCGCAACAGCCCGCCCCCTTCGCCACAACCACGTCGCAACCCAAACGCCGCAAGAGGCGGATCGTCGCATCGTTGATATCGGTGTTCAGCGCCTTCTGCGCGCAGCCGGTCATCAGCGCCACCCGCATCCGCCGTTCCCCAGTCGCGGAAAAGATCTGCGGGTCATCATTGCGGCTGACCGGCGGCAGCCGTTTCGGCGCCATCGCTACCATCGCCCGCAGCCGCGCATCGGGCAGAAGTCCCGCGAAAGGCCGCGCCATCTTCGCCGCCAAAAGCGATAGCCGGAAGAGGCGCGGATTAGGGATAACCCGCGCCAGAACCCAACGCAGGGCCCGATCCATCAAGGGCCGCCGATAGGTCTTCTCGATATGGGCGCGGGCATGGTCGACCAGATGCATGTAATGCACACCCGAAGGACAGGTTGTCATGCAGGCAAGACACGAGAGGCAGCGGTCGATATGGCGCACGGTCTTCTCATCCGCCGGACGGTCGTTTTCCAGCATGTCCTTGATCAGATAGATACGGCCGCGCGGGCTGTCCAGCTCATCCCCCAGTACCTGATAGGTCGGACAGGTCGCGGTACAGAACCCGCAATGGACGCAAGATCGCAGGATCTCATTCGCCCTTTGAATGCCCGGATTCTGAAGCTGCTTTTCAGTGAACGTCGTCTGCATCAGCCCATCAGCCCCGGATTGAGAAATCCTTTCGGATCGAACCGCGCCTTCAGGTCTGCCGATATCCGCGCCAGCGCAGGCGGCTCGGGATGAAACGGCGCGATCCGGGCGCGGGTGTCTTGCGATGCGCGGATCAGGGTCGCATGGCCCCTGATGGGCCCGAGCCTTGCACGCACATCCTCACCCTCGGGCAGCAGCGCCCAGATCAGCCCTCCGCCCCAGTCCAGAAGATAGTCGCAGGCCAGCCGTGCGACGATGGCGGGCGCTTCAGAGGGTCGGACAGAGATCCGCCAGACATCCCCGCCCCGATCCGCGAAAGGCGCGACATCGGCCATGCGCCGCCAAAACGCCGCGGCCCGTGCTGGATCGGTTTCGATCCGGACCGGGCCATGCGGGGCCAGAAGCCCCTCCAGCCGGTCCGCCCGATACGCGACTGACGCCTCGAAACCCTCGATCCGAACCAGAACCCCCTCGCCCGGCAGAAAGGCCGCCCCGGTCACATCATGCGGTGAACCAAGTGCGGCCGACATCGCCGCAACCGCCGCAGTCGCCCCCTCGGCGCCCACGACCAGGGTCGCTACCGCCGTGGGT
>NZ_JBARVQ010000077.1:0-9911 GCF_049646345.1 Albidovulum sp.
TCTGCGGGAATGCTACCAGAATGCCGGGTTCGACGATGTGCGCTTCGTCAACGAACCCGACGCGGCCGCCCGTGCGGCCGGGACGGCACCCGGCATCGGCCTGATCGTCGACATCGGCGGCGGCACCTCTGACTTTACGCTCTTTGAAGACCGGGATGGCGCGATGAATGTGCTTGCCAGCCACGGCATCCGGCTGGGCGGGACCGATTTCGACCGCGACCTGAGTTTCGACAAGGTGATGCCGCTCTTCGGGCTGGGTGGTGAGTTGCGCAATGAGCTCGGTCCGGGGCGGCATTCGGTGCCGCGCGCGGTGTTCCACGATCTGGCGAGCTGGGAAAAGATCGCCTTTCTCTACGGCCCCGCGACTTTGCGAAACGCCAGGGGCATGGCGCGGATGGCGGTCGATCCGGTGCGGTTGAACAGGCTGGTCCGGGTGATCGAGAACGAGATCGGCCATGACGTCGCCTTCGCGACCGAGGCCGCCAAGATCGGTGCGAATGGCGCGGATGAGGCGGAAGTCGATCTGGGACTGGTCGAACCCGGTTTAAGGCCGGTTCTGACGCGGGCCGAACTGGCGAGCGTGCTCTTTCCATCGGCACAGGCGATCCGGACGGCGATTGACGACACGCTGGCAAGCGCCGGGATAGGCGCAGATGCGGTCGCGCGGGTCATCTTTGTCGGCGGATCCAGCCTGTTGTCGGTGGTCGAGGCCGAGGTCCGTGCCGCCCTGCCAGAGGCGCGGGCCGAACGTTCGGACGTGTTCACGGCGGTTGTGCGGGGCCTGGCCTATGCCACCGCCGATCCCGTCTGACTTGCCTGTTCAGGCCAGCCGCCGTATCACGCCGCCATGTTTACCGTCGCCGCCCTTTACAAATTCACCGCCTTCCCTGACCCCGCCGCGCTGCGCGGACCGCTGTTGGCTGCCTGCGAAGCGGCAGGGGTCAGGGGTACGCTGTTGCTGGCGCGCGAGGGGATCAACGGGACGATTGCTGGCAATCGGGGCGGAATAGATACTGTTCTGGACCATATCCGCGCCCTGCCCGGCTGCGCCGATCTCGACTGGAAGGAAAGTACCGCGTCCGAGATGCCGTTTGGCCGGATGAAAGTGCGCTTGAAGCGGGAAATCGTGACGATGGGCGAGCCGGATGTCGATCCGCGCGCAGGCACCGGCAACTACGTCGACCCGGCAGACTGGAACGAGTTGATCGCGGCCCCCGATGTCGTCGTGATCGACACCCGCAACGACTATGAGGTCTCCATCGGCACCTTCGATGGCGCCATCGACCCCGGCACGAAAAGCTTCCGCGAGTTTCCGGCCTGGTGGCGGGACAATGCCCAGCGCTTTGGCAACAAGCGCGTGGCGATGTTCTGTACCGGCGGTATCCGCTGCGAGAAATCGACGAATTTCCTGCTGAAGGAAGGGGTCAGCGAGGTCTATCACCTCAAGGGCGGCATCCTGAAATATCTTGAGGACGTCCCGGAAGATCAGAGCCTGTGGCAGGGCGAATGCTTTGTCTTCGATCAGCGGGTCAGCGTGGGCCACGGACTTGTCGAGGGACCACATGAGATGTGCCATGCCTGCAGGCGCCCGATTTCAGAGCAGGAGATGACCCATCCGGACTATGAAGAAGGTGTGCAATGCCCGGCTTGCGCGGAGGAATATTCCGATGCACAGCGGGAACGGTTTCGGGAACGTCAGCGCCAGATTGAGATGGCCAAAGAGGGTGGACGTCGCCATCTGGGGCGGCGCGGGAACGACCCCTAACGCTTCAGGAACGCAAAGAGACGCTGCATGCGGAGCGGCGCCACGAGATTCCAGTCATAGCCCAGAGATGCGGACCGGGCCAGATCGCCCCAATGACGGCGCAGTTCCTCGGAGGCTGCGAAATCTTCAAACCGCTGACGCAGGGCCTGCGCATCGGACGGGTCCACGATGTTGATGGCACCTGTTTCGGAACCGATGCGCCCGGCACCAACGGCTGACGCGATCACCGGCAGACCATGGGCGGCGGCCTCATAGGTCGCGATCGGGTCGCCTTCCTCCAGCGACGGAAGCACGGCGACATCGGCACGTGCGAACTCAGCCGCAATGTCCAGCGTAAAGCCGACACAACGGACGTTCGGCGCATCGAGGACATCGGCGAATATGGTCCGGAGCGCTGGCTCGATATCTCCGACGATTCTGAGCGTGGCGTTTTTGGGTGCCCGCCGCCATGCGTCGAGCAGGAAATGCGCGCCCTTGCGGACACAGAGCCGCCCGAGAAACAGGAACGTGACCGGTTCATCGTTATTCTTGCGGGGCCGCGGCGCCAGGGATTTCGGCACCCATGTGCCGTAGCTGGTCGGAATGATACGATGTTCGAGCACGGTTCCCCGCATCGACTGTTCGGTGGCGGGGCTGGGTGTAAACACTGCCCGGCACAGCGCTTGCCGTGTGTTCTGTTCGGCGATACGCGCTTCGGTAATCCCGTGCCCCGGTGCAAACCCCAGCGCATCGTAAGCGGCATCCAGAAGTGGCTTGGCTGTTGCCATGCGTGTGTTGACCGCCTCGACAACAATGGGCACGCCCCTTGCGGCCAGAGCTTCATAGATATGCAAGGGCGTCGAGGGCCAGAGATAGGCGATATCTCCCTCTGATACCGCATCGAGAAACTGGTTCCGCAGGCGTGACCGGACCAGATGCTTGGTGACGCCGTATGGAAGTGTCTGCAGAAGACGCGGCAGGCTCGTGTGAACGATAAGTCCATGCGGCGCAACGCCATCAAGATATGATGTGAAGAGGTCAACCTTGACGCCAGCCGCGGCGGCCCCGGTCAGGATCGACCGGCAGGTCATGCTGACACCAGCCAGCGTACCGGGCATCTCCATAAAGGTCCGGATAGCCGGGCGCTCCAATGCATCAACCTTCATGATGGGTGCGCCTACGTTCAAATCGTCCACTCACTACTCTCCACAGCCCCGCCGAAGGGGCGCATATGGATTACACTCGTTTGATCAAGTTTTCCAGTTGCAAGAAGCAGACCACTGAAAACCGGAGAAATTCCGCGAACCATGTGCGGCTGACCAGACAAAGGCATCATTTCCCGTCCTCTTCGTGCGACCTGCGGAACCCGTCATTCCCATGACCGCCTTGTGCGAATCGCGTATAGCGCGCGGTGGCGCTTTCTGGCGGCGTTTCCGTCATGTCCTTTGCGCCATCGCGCGCGAGTGTCACACTCACACCTTCGCGGCGCATGACAGGCTCTGTCTGACGTGACCACATCGTTCTTCGTTCATTTCGGGCGTCCGCCGGGTTGGCGGCAACGCGGGCGCCTGCGCCGTCCTCGTCCGTCGCGTTCACCATCCACAGACCCGCCCCGAGAAGGAAGAATACGAATGAAAAGATGGACGTCCAGATATGCACCGTCGCCAGAGTGAAGGTCAGCCCGACGAAGGTGAACATCCAGGCCAGGCGAAGGTCAGACACCGCAGATCCGGGCGTCAGCCTTGTCCGGGCGACCCGTATCATTGCGTCGGCATATCCGGCCGCGATCAATAAAAAGCCGGGAATGCCGAACTTGACTGCCATCACCAGCCAGAAGTTGTCGATACTTCCCGACCGCATGAATCCCGGCCGGACCCACCTGCGAAGACCCAATCCCACGAAGGGGTTGTCCCAGACATTTATCATCCCCCATTCGAAGATGATCGCCCGGTAGAATGCGTTATGGGCCGAGAATGTCGCATAGCTCATGAACACCCGTATCGGTGTCCGGTTTGATGCGAGGTCAATGACAACATAAATGAACGCAAATATCCCGACGAGGATCAGCCACCTTTTCGGGTTGTTGCGGAGCATGAAGTTCCACGAGATCAGACCAATCTGAAGCAAAGCGGCAAGAAGGGCCCCACTTGACAGGGACAGGAACACCGCCAAAAGGATCGTCATCGACCCCATGACCCGTGCGGTGCCGCCCATAACACTCCGCATGCCGATCCAGGTCAGCGACAGGGCCGCCGTACAGAAAAGCCCGTAGTGGATCGGATGGGCAAAGACGACCTGCGATCTGTGCAACCCCATGCGTGGGGGAACGTCGATCTGGACGACAGAACTGATGCCGGGAATGCTGTCGATCCATTTCACCAGAATTGCGGTGCCGGTCTGCGATTCGACCAATGCAAACGGGATCGACAGGATCGCAAAACCCAACATCATGCGGATGAGCGAATAGAAGGCCGCCGGAGAGCGGATGCAGGTCCGCCCGACCACATAACCGCCGAGGAATTCCAGAGCATTCGCGCCACCATTCTCGATGACGCGATCAGGGTTGTTGATGCTGATCGACAGAACTACCCACAGCGCGTGGAGGAACAGCAGATAGTCGACCGGATAAACCTTGCCATATCGGCCCGAGAACAGCCCGATTGTGAGCGGGACAAAGACAAAGATCAGCACAAGGCGCAGCATGCTCATCGCCAGCGATCCGATGTCAAAACCGATCGGCAGAATCACCGCGACGACATAGAGCAGCACAATGATCGCGCCAGTGTCAGCGTCACTGCCGCTGCTGGTCTTGTTTGCCACCGGCTTATGCGCTGATGTCGGTGCCGTGGCGGCTGGTGTGGAACGCGTGTATATCTTTGTTTCTCCGCGGGGACGCCGTGTTGTACTGGCCTATGGTCGAACGGTCGACTGATACTATATCATCCAGTCATCACTTTTCATGAACGGCGCATTAACCTCAGTAGCCCTTCAACCAATCGTGACGCGCCTGCCACGTTTCCAGCCATGCCACGGCCTTTGCATCGGCTCTGCGCATGCCCAGAAATGACAGGGCGCGGAATGCCGATGCCCTGATTGCGGCCCATATCCACATCATGGCCAGGCCGAAGGGCACCCATGGCCGTGGCCAGTGATCTCGAATGAGGGTCGCCCGCGCCTTCGCCAGCAGAACCATCTTGCGGCCGAGCGTTTTCGACGCCGCCCCGACGATATGCATGATCTCGGCATCCGGTGTGATCATCGGCTGATATCCGAGTCTGGCCGCCCGCAGGCACAGGTCGGCTTCCTCGCCATACATGAAGTAACGCAGATCGAAACCGCCGAGGGTATTCCACAGCTCGTGGCGGATCAGAAAGAAGCAGCCGACCACGATGTCGACTTCGCGGACGGTATCGCGCTTCCATCCGCCCATCGCTTCGGGATTGAAGAATTCTGAGTTTGGCGCAAGCGCGGTCAGGCCGGTTGCCGAACAGAACAGGCTCCAGGGCGTCATCCGCATCCAGCATGAGGCAATGTTAAGCGATCCGTCGGGAAAGACCGTTCGTCCGCCATAGATCCCGGCCGAAGGCTGGTTGCGGGCGAAGTTCATCAGGTTGTCGACAGCGCCAGAGTAAACTTCAGTGTCGGGGTTGAGAAGCAGCAACCATTCGGTATCCGCCTGCGCCGCAACGATGTTGTTCGCCTGTGCGAAACCAACGTTTTCCGGGTTGCGGATCAACTCGACCGTCGGAAACTCGGCAGCGATCGCATCGGCTGAACCGTCTGCCGATGCGTTGTCGAAAACGACCACTTTCATGTCCGTATGCCGGGTTTCGTCCCGCAATGTCCGCAGCGCCGCCAGCGTGAGCGCACGGGTATTGTAGCTGACCACAATCACCGTCAGGTCCGGTGCGGCGCTGTTCCTGATGTCCTGCATGAGGCCTCAAAACACAATTCTTGCAACTCTGCCAAGAGCTTGATCCCCAAGACACTCCAACTGTCGCTTTATCCAAGCAAAGAACACCGGTGAAATTAACCCTCGGGGAACCATTTGCGTTTCATTAACTATATTGACGTTTTCTAAATGTGACTTAGCCGGGATAGTCCCGGTCCCAAGATCGGTCAGGAGGACCCGATGCTTCTCGATCCGGCCACGCAGCTTTCGTCAACATTCAGCCCGGTTAAGCCGTTTTGTCGTGACACTCTCAACGGCAAGTCCCACGCTAAGGTCCGCAAGCGTGGACTCAATCGGCTGGGTCGTCTGCGAAATCTGCTGGTTTCGCTGCGGCGGGTCTGGCTGCGGCGGGTCTGGGGGATGGACATTCACGACACGGCCCAGTTTTCGATGTCGACGAAATTTGACCGCACCTTTCCTGTCGGTGTCCATGTCGGCCCCAATTCCTACATCGCCTTTGAAGCACGGATCCTGACCCATGACCGGACACGCGGCCTTTACCTTCATACCCGCATTGGCGCGAACTGCTTCATCGGTGGTCGCAGTCTGATCCTTCCCGGGGTCGAAATCGGGGACAATTGCGTCGTTGGGGCGGGTTCCATCGTGACGAAGTCTGTTCCGCCGGGTTCGGTCGTCGCAGGAAATCCCGCGCAAATCATCAGGTCCGGTATAGATGTCGGCCCCTACGGCCGGTTTGCCGATGCCGACGCCACCGAAAGCGCCCTTGTCCAACAGGGGCTGGCCTGATCCTCATGCGCCTTCTGGCAGTTCTCGGCCTACTGATCATCGGGGGTGGTGCGCTGCAACTTAGCCCGCCGCCCGAGATCGGCGACCGGATCGTGCCGCTGAAGCGACAGTCAGGGCTGACCGGGGATCTGCGGGTAGCGGTGTTCGGAACCAGCCTCGCCCGCCGCGCAGAATGGCCGGGCAGGATCGATGGCCGACCGGTTCCATGCGGAACCGGTATCTTCCGCGTCACGGTCATGGGCAAAGCCGGTGCAGGATCGCGGGACGGGCTGGCGCTGCTACATGCGGCAGATGTTGCCGATGAGGACATGGCCATCCTCGAATACGCGATCAACGATGCCGATCTGACTGACGGGATTTCCCGACGTGAAAGTCGGGCAAACCACAGGCACATGATTGCTACGCTGCGGGACCGCAACCCGGATATCGCCATCATCCTCATGGCGACCAATCCGGTTCGCGGCCTGCAACGGCTGAAGCGGCCACGCCTGAACACGTACTATAGAGACTATGCGGAACTGGCCGACGAAGCCCATGCAAGTTTCTTCGACGGCACAATTCGCTGGCGCACCGCAGGCGTGGATCGCATCGGAATGCCCGACGGGCTGCACCCGGTGCCCGCCGTGGAGGTTGATCTTTACCAGAAGGATCTGACGGCACTTCTGGCGCAAATTGCAGGATCGAAGTGTCGGCACGCAGAGCGTTGACGTCTTCCTAGCGAAACGCGCGCATGTCCGGCCTTCTGCGCAACAGCTTGTCGGTCGGTGATATGTACGACCGAGATGTGTCGGGAAGATGCGAGGGAGTTGCGAAACGCAAGCGCCCCGCCTCAAGCACGGCGCAGGCCACCGGACGAGCGCCTCTGCCTGTCCGGTTGAGACCGGCCACAACCGTGGCGCCGTCCCGCAAGACGGGAAAACGCTATGCTTTCACTTTCATCCCTTTCGCTTCGGGCGACGCGACCCGGGCAATCCGGGCCCGGGCCCCAGCCGGGTTCGGTTTCAATTGCCGGTTTCAGCCGCGACCGCACGATCTTTGACAGCGGCGCAGCTTTCGGCCTTGCCGCCGCCGATGTTCCGCTGGCAGGTGGCGGGACAGCAGGTCAGGTGGTGCAGGCGCGGGCCATATCGCTTGACGATGGAGGCGCGGCGACCACTGCCTGGATCGATATCGCGACAATCGACGGCTCTGGCCAGTGGACGGGCAGCATTTCGGCACCACGCGCGGCCACCTGGTTCCGACCCGAAGTCCGGCTGAAATCGCAACCCGGCGTCAGCGCGCAGGGTATGGACCGCTTTGGTGTTGGCCATGTCATCGCGATATGGGGGCAGTCAGAGCCTGACCGGATCCTGTCGGCCTTTCACGATAATACGCCCCCCCCAGCCATTCCGGATGCCGAAGCAGTTCAGATATTCGACGGTGCCGATACCAGTCCGGTGCGCCACCTGCTCAGCGATGCGGCACCATTGACCGCCGCCGCCGCCGCCATGGCGGCAACGCTCATCGCCACCCGGCCCGGCGAAAAGTTCGCACTTGTCTTTCATACGGTGTCCGGTTCGGACCCGCGTATGCTTGTGGACGATTCCAATCCCGGCCGATCCTGGGCCGCTGACAAGGCCTTGCATGATTTTGCCACCGCAGACGGGCAGCATGTCGGTTTGGCGGCAGTGTCGTGGTTCGCCGCCTCGGGTGGACTTGGGGCCAGTTACGGCGAAGCGCTGTTTCCCCTCTTCTCGGGCAAGACCATCGCCGGAACGCCGGTCAGCTTCCCCGCGACAATCACATTCGGCGCGGGCGGCAGCTATCACGCGGATCACTGGTTTGGTGAACTCTACGACTATGCCCGCACGCGTTGGATACCCTACGGCCCACACCGCTTCGATATCGACGCCGATATGCTGAACGCAACGCACTATCTGGGCGGCGGGATGCAATTCAACCTTGCCAACAAGGAAGCTGCGCGGGGCAGTTGGCGAACCATGCTGACGATACCGGATGCCACGATGTTCCTGCCGCTCGGGCTTGAGCCGCTGAACTATGTCAACGGCCGTGACGATGGCGCGGGCGGATGGACTGACATTTCCCACCCGTCGGGCGAAACATCTGACGGCCTGCAGGCATGGGCGCGCCTGACCGCGCTTACGGTGCTGCAATCGGCCGGACTAACTGGCTGGCAGGTGCCCGAGTTCGACAACTGCCTGTGGGAATCAGCCGGTGCATGGGTTGAAGTGTGGTCTTCGGCCGGTCCTGTCACCACGACGCGCCTTGCGCGGGGCGAACCGGCGCTTGGCGCGGCCCATGCGCATTGGACCGATGTCATGGGGTTCCAGATCAACGGCCAACCCGCAGAAAACATGCAGATCGTTTCGGGGCGTGTCCGCATTTTCCCAAACAGCGGCACCTTCACCCACACCGATATGGTCCAGTTTGGCGAAGGCGGCGCATCGGGCATGATTTCTTACCCGGACGATCATATTGCCGGGACCTGGAAGAACCTGCCAATTGTCGATATCGGGGCAGCAGGCCTTGACGGTGTATCCGTCCGGCCGCTGGCCGATACGGCGATCCTCGCCAATACGCTGCCCGTCGGCGCTCCGAGTTTCCATAGCTCGGGCACCGGTCCCTACTTCCTCGACCCGCAGAATGTACCCGCGAATACCACCGCGATCACCCATGCCGCGCGCATTCGGTTTCCCGATCTTCCCGGATCGACCGCGATGCTGTTTTCGCAATCCGCAACCGGCTTCGACGTCGAACTGATGAATACCGGCAGTCTGAGGGTAACCGTAGAAGACGGGACCGGTCTGAGGACGATCACGTCGGCGACAGTGGCGACGCCGCTGGCGGCGGATGTGTGGTACGACATTGTCTGTTCCGCTGATCAGACCGCCAAAGTGTTCCGTGTGGTGATCAACGGGGCACTCATCGCGACGGTGCCATTCTCTGTACCCGGCAATGGTGTGTTCCAGAGCAACCGGGCGCTTAGCTATTTGGCACGCAACAGTGGCACATTGCAGTTGGCGGCTGAGGTCGAGTATCTCAGGACCTGGCTGTCGGCCACCGGGAACGGGGCAGCGCCCATTGGTGCGCCCTACAAATCAATTACCGGTCCTGCCTCATCCGCAAATAATGATCCGTGGAAACTGGGGGCCAACGCCACCTGAATAACGCCGTACGTAAAATGAAGGGGCGCGGTCCAACCCGACCGCGCCCCGGTTTGACTTGACTTGCATGACCCAATGGCAGCCACAGAAAGTTACCAGAGCGCGACGATGCCGGTTGCGCTGGTGCCGGTTGCATTGACGCGGGTCACCCGAAGCGGAAGAACACTGCCCCCCGGGACATTTTGCAGCACCACAGACTGCCCCCCGGCGCAGCGGATCGAAAGATCGCCGCCATTGCCCACATAGAGGGCGCGGGGAAGATGGGTAAGATCAGTGACGTCGTCCGGCGTCACAACCGCAGCAT
>NZ_JBARVQ010000078.1:0-9561 GCF_049646345.1 Albidovulum sp.
TCATCGGGTCCGAGACATCGTATTGATGCATCTCGCCCGTGCCCCAGCAGGCGACATAGAGGTATTTGTCGTCAAGGCTGAGGTCGATATCGGTCACCAGCGGCGGCACTGCCGAAAAACCTTTCAGGAGGTCCGGCAGATCGTCGGGGTCTGCGGGCTGCGGCGGGATCGTGACGGTCTTTTTCGCATGCCATTTGCCGCCCTCACGCCACCAGGTCCAGATCGAGCCCTCAAGGTTCGTCGTATCCACGACGACGCCGCAGAAGCCGTATTCCTTGACCGGATCGTGGGCGGGCCGGATCTCCAGCGCCATCTGGTGGTTTTCGCCGAAATCGATGGTCTGCACGTTCTTGCGTTCGCGCAGGTTCCAGAAATGGATGCTGTGGCCGTATTTGTTGGACAGAAGGTCCTCGGGCACGATGCCGTTTTCAAATTGCGGCGGCAGGCCCCATTCGGAACTGACCATGTAGTCGCGCGGCAGGTTCCACCAGAAATCGTATTGCTTGTCCTGCATGCCCCGGTCGATCTCATACCGCCCGATAACGTCAAAGGTCTCGCAATCCATGATGAAGATGCCCGGCGGGCCGTCGGTACCGTCCTTGCCGCCGCCGCCAAGGGTCGAGACATAGATGCCCTCTGGCCCGCAATGGATCGTGTGGGGGCGGGAATAGCCGGTCTTGGCGAAGACCTCTTCGGGTTCGATGATCTTGTGGATCTTGGCCTTCAAGGGCTCTTTCACATCGATGATGTAGATGCGGGACGAGCGGATGCCAGGAATGATCAGGTAGCGCCGTTCAAGGAAAGCGTGGCCGGTCAGCGGCGACAGGGCCGAGGAACAGGCATTCCAGCCGAAATGGTGAAACTCATCGCCCTTATTGGGCATGATCACCTGATGGACGATCTGGCTGTAGGTCTTTGACTTCGGGTCCACGTCCACGATCGCAAGGCCATCGGGCTGTGATCCGTCGGGGCTGAGCATCAGCGTGAAGGCGAGCTTTTCGGCCGGGCCTTCCATGGCGAGCTTGGCCGAGGGGTAAAAGGTGGGATCGGGTCTCAAATTCATATCGTTCCTCCGGGTTGAACAGGCGGAATTATGGTTCGTGTTATCTCCGCAATCGTCGGTCGCACGGGAAGCATGCGCGATTTTGAATGCGAAAGCGACAATTCTTTTGTCTTACATTTGGATCTATCCTCCGAGCGCGATCCCCTCGCGCCGCGGATCGGCGCCGCCGGTCAGGCCGTCGCCGATGGCGATCGCATGAAGGCCGGAATTGCGGTCGCCGATGCTGACCTCAAAGCCCATCGCTTCCAGGTCGGGCGCAAGGGCCTCAGTGCGGGTCCCGGCCTCCAGATCGAAGGTGCCGAAGCGGTTCAGGGCATGGCCCATTGCCACCGCCTGTTGCACATCCATGCCCCAGTCGAGATGGGCGATGATGGCTTGCGCGACATAGCCGATGATGCGGCTGCCACCGGGTGAGCCGATGACAAGAACCGGCTTGCCGTCCTTCATCACGATGGTCGGCGCCATGGATGAGCGGGGCCGTTTGCCCGGCTCTACCCGGTTGGCGATGGGGCGGCCATCCTCATGCGTGGCAAAGGAAAAGTCGGTCAGCTCATTGTTCAGAAGGAAGCCGCCGCCGGTCATCAAACGGCTGCCGAAGCCGTTTTCGATGGTCGTGGTCATCGACAGGGCATTGCCATAGCTGTCGACGATCGAGATATGGCTGGTCGAGGGGAACTCGATGGATTGGTCATCGCCCCAGAGCATCGCGTGATCCCAGTCGGGCATGCCCGGTGCGACCTCTTCCAGCGCCGTGTCGGTATCCAGAAGTTTTGCCCTTTTCGCCAGATAGGCATCGGCGGTCAGCCCGGCGGGCATTGGCACGAAATCGCTGTCGGCCATGTAGCGGCCCCGGTCGGCAAAAGCGAGGCGCGAGGCATCGCCGATCCGCCGCCAGCCTTCTGCATTGTCGGGGCCAAGC
This sequence comes from Albidovulum sp., assembly GCF_049646345.1. GTDB lineage: Bacteria > Pseudomonadota > Alphaproteobacteria > Rhodobacterales > Rhodobacteraceae > Albidovulum. Next base: position 1,983 of record NZ_JBARVQ010000078.1, read on the forward strand.
GCGGCCAGATCGGTATCGCGCAGCATGCCGAGGATCTGCCCGACCGTCAGCGCGCCCGAGGAGGGCGGCCCCATGCCGCAAACCTCATGCACGCGGTAACTGACGCAGATCGGATCGCGCGCCACCACGCGGTAGGTGGCCAGATCGATGGGGGCGAGCTCGCCGGGATTGCCCGTCGCCCCTGCAACGGTCGCGATGATATCCTCGGCGACGGGACCATAATAGAAGGCATCCGCGCCATCCGACGCCATGGCCATCAGCGTTGCGGCATAGCCGGGGTTGGTCAGCGTGTCGCCTGCCGCGATGGGTGTGCCGCCGGGCAGGAAATAGGCCGCCGTCGCGGGGAAGCGGCCAAGCCGTTCGGCATCCCCGGCCACCAGTTCGGCAAGACGGGGCGATACTTCAAACCCGCCCTCGGCCAATTGGACCGCCTCGGCAAAAAGCGTGGACCAGTCGGCAGCCCCCCAGCGTTTCTGCGCTTCTTCCATCAGGCGCGGCGTGCCGGGCGTGCCGACCGAAAGGCCACCCACGACCGCGTCGAAGAATTTCAGAGGTTGGCCGGTTTCATCGAGGAACAGCTTTGGCGTGGCGGACAGGGGCGCGGTTTCGCGCCCGTCGAGCGTGGTCAGCTTGCCGCTTGCCGCGTCGTACCAGACGAGGAACGCGCCACCGCCAAGGCCAGAGCTTTGCGGCTCGACCAGCCCCAGCACCGCCTGCACCGCAACCATCGCGTCTGCCGCCGTGCCACCGTCGCGCAACACGCGGGCCCCGGCAGAGACGGCCAGCGGGTTCGCGGCGGCCACCATCCAGCTATCGGCTGCAACGGGTTTTCCCGCTGCCTTCGCCGCAAGCGCTGCGGCAATCTCGGGCGAGGCCGCTGTTACGGCGGTGGATGTCCCGGCTTCGGGCGCGACCGTGTCGGTCGCGGTCTGGGCGAAAGCGGTGGTGGTGAAAGCGGCAGCAGCCAGAAGGGGGGTAAGCACACGCATCGGGCATCTCCTGTTCTTGATATCCGATGATGCGCAGCAGTGGGCGGACCGCGCAACCCCCGGTTGCCGGACGTGGATCTGCCCGGCTTGCCGGATTGCGGTTGAATGTACACTAAAATAATTTTTAGTGATTTCGGATTGAACCGGTCTATAGTGCCGGGCATAGCCGCTCTGGACAGAAGTCCGCGACAGACGGGGAGGGCAGGAATGGACGAACGAAACTCAGACGATGCACAAAAGGGCAAGCGCGAAGCGCCGCCGCTGGGTCAGGCGATCCGGCACCGACGCAAGACCCTGGGCAAGACTCTGGTCGAGGTGGCGACCGAGGCCGACCTGACCACGGGCTTCATATCGCAGGTCGAACGCGGCATCAGTTCCCCGTCACTCTCATCGCTCCGTTCCATCGCCGCCGCGCTGCACACCAGTATCGAACAGCTCCTGAGCGTGCCCGAGCAATATTCCGAATTTATCGCCAGGGACAAACGCCAGACCTTTTTTCTTGGGGTGGAGCGGCGGTTCTATGAAAAGCTCGGTCCCGGTTTCGCCGGGTCGCTGTTCCATCCTTCGATCATTCATCGGCCCGCAGGGCACGAATCCGAGCATATGCACGACAAGGGCGAGGCGTTCTTTTACCTCATGTCCGGGCAGGTCGAATATCACCTTGATGGCGCGGTCTATGTGATGAACCCGGGCGACTGCATCCATCATGACACCTCAAAACCGCATTACTCGCGGGTTCTGGGCGATCAGGAGGCGGTGGAATTGTGGGTAACCACCTCGCCCATGCGCAATCCGCCGAAGAATTCCTGAGGGACGGCAAGGGGATAGTAGTCAATGTATAGTAATACTAAAAATAATTATAGCAAAAGCAGATAGAAGTTTATCATGACTTCACAGAAGAACGATTCGCTTTTGGGAGGTCCTACACATGAAACGCACGATGATGGCATCCGTCCTTGCCCTGACGGCCGCCTTCGCCGCGCCCGCGAACGCACAGGAACGCGGCGGCATTCTCAACTTCGCCCGCTATGACGGTTCGCAGCTTGTCGATCCGATCTATGCTGACCGCAACCCCGATATCTGGATGGTGGGTTCGCTGTTCGACACGCTCTTGCGGCTCAGCGCCGATGGGACGTCGGTTGAGGCGGGCCTGGCGGAAAGCCATGAAGTGTCCGAGGACGGCAAAACCGTCAATCTGACCCTGCGCGAGGGGCTCAAGTTCGCCGATGGCAACGACCTGACCGGCGATGATGTGGTCTTTTCGCTCGACCGGGCACGCAATGGCGATCTGTCACCCTGGGCCGGGCTGCTGGGCTCTATCGACTCTGTGGCCGCCGATGGCCGTCAGGTGACGATCAGCCTCAAGAACTCCGATCCGACGATCCTGTCGATGCTCGCGACCTTCAACACCGCCATCGTATCGAAAGCGGCCTTCGACGCGGCCGAAGGTGCCACTGATCAGGACAAATCCGCCGCGATCTTTGCTGCGGGTGGCCCCGGTGTCGGGTCCGGCCCCTTCTACCTTTGCGGGTTCGAGCAGGGTGCGTCGATGGATTTCTGCGCGAACGAAAACTACTGGAAAGAGGGTGCCGACGGTAAAGCCTTGCCCTATCTCGACGGCGTGCATTTCCAGATCATCCCGGATGACGCGACCCGTATCCTGAAGCTGCAGGCGGGTGAGGTCGATGTGGCCGAATTCGTCCCCTTCTCCCGCGCTGAAGAACTGAAGGCCGATCCGAAGATCAATATGGAGTTGTTCCCCTCGACCCGGATCATCTATTCGCCGATCAATACCCGGGCGACAAAGGCCGACGGATCGCCCAACCCCCTGGCCGATGCGCGCGTACGTCAGGCGCTGAACTACGCCACCAACAAAGAGGCGCTGATCGGCCTTGTCCTCCATGGCGCGGGCAAACCGATGTCCTCGCCCCTGATGGCGGCGGCCACGCAATACGCCGCCGATATGAGCCCGCTTTATCCTTACGACCTTGAAAAGGCGCAAGCTCTGGTCGCGGAAGCCGGGCTGGAGCCGGGGACCAAGATCACCTTCACCACGCTTGCCGGGTCTGCCGATGACGGCACGATCTTTGCCGCCCTTCAGCAGATGTGGGCGCCCCTTGGCATTGAACTGGCGGTCGAGCAGGTGGACGGGCCGACGCGCGGTGCCAAGAACCGCTCGGGTGAGTTCGACATCCACACCTATGGCTGGGTGAACGACGTCAACGATCCAAGTCAGGTCGTCGGCTGGCTGGGCCACACGCCCACCGCGAACGCGGTTGGCACCGGCTGGGAAAACGCCGATTTCAATGCGCTCTACGACGCATCGGCGACCGAGATCGATCCGGTGAAACGTGCCGCCGAATATGCCGAGATGCAGAAGATCTATGCCGAGGCGGCACCGCTTCTGTTCATGTACGAAACCCCGTTTGCGGTGGCGGTGTCGAAGGCGGTTGAGGGCTATGTCCAGACGCCCCTGGGCAACAACGTCTTCGAAGCAGCGACAGTCAGCCGCTGATCCGCCGCCCGCGCGCCGCCGGCCTCCCTCCGGCGGTGCGCCTTTATGCATGAGGGCCCATGGAAAGCCTGAACTACATCCTGAAACGCCTGATCCTGATGGTGCCGACCTTTGCCATCGTGATGGTGATCATCTTCCTGCTGGTGCGGCTTTTGCCCGGCGATCCGGCCATCGCCATCGCGGGGGACCGCGCCTCGGATGCCGATCTGGCGGCGATCCGTGACAGGCTGGGGCTGAATGAGCCGATGCTGGTGCAGTTCTGGCTGTTTGTGACCAACACGCTTCAGGGTGATCTTGGCCGCTCGATCCTGATGAAGGCGCCGGTGACGCAGGTGATCTTTGACCGGTTGCCGACCACGATCTTCCTCACACTTTACGCGGTCACGCTGGCGCTGATCATCGCCGGGCCTCTGGCCTTTGTGGCAGCCCTCAACCGGGGGCGCTGGCCCGATGCGGTGATCCGCGGCGTGTTTCAGGTCGGGCTGTCGATGCCGGTCTTCTATATCGGCCTTGTCCTTCTGACCTTCCTTGCCGCCCAGTTGCGCCTGTTCCCCGTCGGTGGGTACGGTGCAACCTTCGGCGAAAACCTCTTTCACCTTTTCCTGCCCGCAATGACCGTGGCGCTTTACACTTCGGCCATCGTCATGCGGAACCTGCGCTCGGCCATTGTCGAGGTTCTGGACGCCGAATATGTCCAGTTCGCCCGCGCCAAGGGCCTGCCGAACCGGCTGATCCTTGGCCGCCATGTGCTGCGCAATGCGCTGATTTCGACGATCACGCTTCTGGGCCTTTCCATCGGCAACCTGATGAGCGGAACGCTCGTGACCGAAACCGTCTTTGCCGTGCCCGGTGTCGGGCGGCTGATGCTGGAGGCGATATTTGCCCGCGACTATCCGCTGATCCAGGGGCTGACGCTGACCTTCGCGGTACTGGTTTCCATCGTGTTCCTCTTGACCGACCTCTTCCAGAGCCTGCTTGATCCGAGGATGCGCCTCGCATGACTGACGCAGTATTCACCCCGACCCGCCCGGCCTCGCGCCTGTCGCTGGCGCTGAGAAAGCCGGGCTTCGTCACCGGTGCCGCGATCATCGGCGGCTCTACCCTGCTGGCGCTCTTTCCCGGCCTTTTTGCGCCCTATGACCCGAATTTCATCGACTATCTGGCGGTGCGCCAGCCGCCATCATGGGCGCATCCGTTCGGGACCGACCTTCTGGGCCGTGACAGCCTTTCCCGTGTCATCTGGGCCTACCGGATCAATATGCAGATGGCAGTGCTGGCCACCGTCTTCGCGCTGCTGATCGGTGTCGTGGTCGGCGCGCTGGTCGGCTATTACCGGGGCGTGGCCGATATGATCTTCGGCCGTTTCGTCGATGCGATCATCACCTTCCCCTTCCTTGTCCTCGTCATCGCTGTGGTTGCCGTGCTCGGCCCCGGCCTGATCAACATGTATATCGCAATCACGCTGGTGGGCTGGGTCTATTACGCCCGCCTGATGCGGGCCGAGATCATTGCCCAGATGGGCAACGATTATGCCGCGGCGGGGCTGGTGATGGGCTATTCCGACCGGCGCATCATCTTCCGCCATCTTTTGCCGAACGCCATCACGCCGGTGATCGTTTACTGGATGACCGATATGGCGCTGGCGATCCTTCTCGGCTCATCGCTCGGCTATCTTGGCCTTGGGGCGCAGCCGCCGCAGGCGGAATGGGGCGTTCTGATCGCCGAGGGGCGCAACTTCATCACCACCGCCTGGTGGCTGAGCCTGATGCCCGGCATCGCCATCGTGCTGACCGGGCTTGGCTTTTCGCTTCTGGGCGACGCGGCGGCTGATCTTCTGAGACCAAGGGGGTAGGGCATGGCCCGGGATACGATCCTTGAGGTGAAAAACCTCTCAACCACCTTCCATCGCGGCGGGCGGCCCCTGCCTGCGGTGCAGGACGTTTCCTTCGATCTGGGGCGCGGCGAGGTTCTGGGGCTGGTGGGCGAAAGCGGGTCGGGCAAGTCGGTGACGCTCCGTTCTCTTCTCGGCCTTTCCCGCCGCTACGGCGATGTGAAGGGGGACGTCCTGTGGAATGGCCGCAATATCGCGGCCCTGCCCGAACGCCAGTTGCGCCCGATCCGGGGGCGCGAGATCGCGATGATCTTTCAGGAGCCGATGACCTCGCTCAACCCGCTTCTGACCGTTGGCATGCAATTGACCGAGACGCTGAAGGCGCATACGAGCCTTTCGCGGTCCGAACGCAAGGCGCGGGCGATTGAGATGCTGGACCTTGTCGGCATCCCTTCGGCTGCTTCGCGTCTGGGTGATTATCCGCATCAGTTTTCGGGGGGCATGCGCCAGCGGGTGATGATTGCCATCGCGCTGGCGGCGGAACCGAAACTCCTCTTGGCGGATGAGCCCACAACCGCGCTCGACGTCACCATTCAGGCCCAGATCCTCGACCTGATCCTCTCCTTGGCGCGGGAATTCGACATGGGCGTGATCCTTGTGACCCATGATCTGGGTGTCGTCGCCCAGACCTGTGACCGGGTGGCCGTGATGTATGCGGGCCGGATTGTCGAGGAAGGCACGGTACGTGACGTCCTGCGCGCACCCTGCCATCCCTATACGGTCGGGCTGATGCGCTCGGTGCCCGAGGATGTGACACCGCGCACGCCGCTTTATTCGGTGCCGGGTACGCCGCCCTCGCTTGATGCCTTGCCCCGGGGCTGCGCCTTCGCCCCGCGCTGCCCGAACAAGGGGGAGGGGTGCGAGGCAAGGGTGCCGATGCTGGAGGCTTTGGCCCCGGGCCGCAGCGCCGCCTGCTTCCACCCTGCTGAAATCGCGAAGGGAGAGGTGGCATGACCGCCCCGGTTCTGGAAATCCGCGACCTGACGCTGGCCTTCCCCGTGGGCCGCAGCGTCGCCGACATGGTCACGCGGCGACCGGGCCGGGTGGTCCGGGCGCTGAACGGCATCGACCTTGATCTGAAGCGCGGCGAAACCCTGGGTGTCGTCGGCGAAAGCGGCTGCGGCAAGTCTACACTTGCCCGCTGCATTGTCCGGCTCTACCGGCCGAATGCGGGTCATGTCCGCTTTGACGGGCGCGACATCTTCGACACCGGAATGAAGGGTGACCGCAGCTACAACCGCCGGGTCCAGATGATGTTTCAGGACCCCTATTCCTCGCTCAATCCGCGCATGACGACGGGCCAGATCCTGGCCGAGGCGCTGCGGGTCCACCGGATGCGGCCCGAGGACAGGATCGCCGAACGAGTGGCGGAACTGCTGGACCTCGTCCGTCTGCCACAGGATTCCGTCGACAAGCTGCCGCATGAGTTTTCCGGCGGCCAGCGCCAGCGCATCGCCATTGCCCGCGCGCTGGCGGTGGAGCCCGAGGTGCTGATCGCCGATGAACTGGTTTCGGCGCTTGATGTCTCGGTACAGGCGCAGGTGGTGAACCTCCTGTTGCAACTCCAGCACAAGCTCGGCCTCACGATCCTTTTCGTCGCCCATGACTTGCGGCTTGTCCGCCATGTCTCGCACCGCGTCGCGGTCATTTACCTTGGCCGGATCGTTGAGATCGGCGACAGTGAGACGCTGTTTGCGGCCCCCTCGCATCCCTATTCGCAGGCGCTGCTTTCGGCTGCCCCCTCGCTTGACCCTGACGAACGTGGCAAGGCGCAAAAGCTGGAGGGCGAACTGCCCTCACCCCTGAACGTGCCGCCCGGCTGCCCGTTCCACCTGCGCTGTCCGCATGTGACCGACCGCTGCCGGGCCGAGGTGCCAGAGCTACGGCCGCTGGCCGGGCGGGGTGAGGTCGCCTGTCACCGCGCCGAAGAGATTGCCGGGAATGCCTGATCCGGACCCGCAGCGCGCCATCGCCGATTTGCGCCGTGACCTCGACCGGCGCGGGCTGCAGGCGTTCATCCTGCCGCATTACGACGCGCATCAGGGCGAATACCTCGCCCCGCATGATGAGCGGCTGGCCTTTGTCATCGGCTTCACCGGCTCGGCCGGGATGGCCATCGTGACGCCCGAAACCGTCGCGCTTTTCGTGGACGGGCGCTACAGCGTGCAGGCTGCCGCCGAATGC
>NZ_JBARVQ010000079.1:0-3049 GCF_049646345.1 Albidovulum sp.
ACCCAGGGAAGAACGCCTTCTGAACGTCCCCTTCTACGCCGACGTCCTGACCGACCGGCAGGATCTTCTTCGCCTGAAGACCGCTCAGGCGGTCGAGGAGCATATTCTTTCGGGCGCGCCGGAAGACGGCTGAACGATTACGCGTTCATGCCGTTTCAATATCGTGGCCTCGCCCACAACGGTCACCAGCCCCCGTGTGGGACATCGACAGGCGGGTGTCATGACCTCAGCCTTTCTCCTCTCGGGTCAAAGGGTGGTTCGGCAAGGATCGTCCCTTTGTAATCCCGCCCCAGAATGGCGACCGAGACGGCCGTACCCGCCGCCGCATGGGCAGTCTTGATAAACCCGATGGCCAGTGACTTGCCGACCGAATAGCCGTAAGCGCCTGAACTGACCCTGCCAACGGGTGTGCCGTCTGGCAGGAAAATCGGCTCGCCTCCCGAGGCGTCGGCGATGTCTGCCTCGATTTCGATCGTCACCAGCTTTTCGCGGGGTGCGCGGTCGGCGAGTGCCGCATAGGCCGCCTTGCCGAGGAAATCGGGCTTGTCCATCTTGATAAGCCGGTCAAGGCCAACCTCCTGCGGCCAGTATTCGGGGCTGTATTCGCGGCCCCAGGAGCCATACCCTTTTTCAACGCGGAGCGAGAGCAGGGCACGGCTGCCGACCGGACAGACGCCGAGATCTTCGCCACCTTTCAGAAGCGCGGTGTAGAGTTTCACCTGATCGGATTGCGCGACGTAGAGTTCCCAGCCGAGATCGCCAGTGAACGAAACCCGGATCGCAATGGCCTCGACGCCGGCTACGGAGATGCGACGCGACCGCATGAACGGGAAGGAGGCGGTGGAGAGGTTTTCCTGCGTTAGGCGGGACAGCAGATTGCGGGCCAACGGACCGGCGACGTTTACTCCGCAGAGGTCGACCGTGAGGCTCTTGAACGAGACCGTTTCGGGGCGGGCCACCTCATTGAAGTAGCGCTGGTGGTAACGCTCGGCCATGCCCGAGCCGACCATGAAGAAGTGATCCTCGCCAAGCTTCGTCACCGTGAAATCGCCCGCGATGCCGCCGCGCTTGCCGATGAGCGGGGTAAGGCAGGATCGGCCGATCTGCGACGGAACACGGTTGGCGATGACCCGGTCAAGCCAGTCGCCCGCGCCTTCGCCCTTGATCTCGTATTTCGCGAAGTTCGAGATGTCGATCACGCCGACGCCGTCCCGCAGCGCCTTTGCCTCGGCGCCGACATGGTCGAACCACGGCTGGCGGGTAAAACCGTAGGTTTCCTGTGGCTCAACACCTTTGGGGGCGAACCAAAGCGGGTGTTCCCAGCAATAGTTGAGACCGAAAACCGCGCCCATGTCCTTTTGCAGAGCGAAAGCGGGGCGGGTGCGCACCGGGCGACCTGCAGTACGTTCCTCATACGGGAAATGGATCTTGAACCGATTGGCGTACTGGTCCTGCACGCGCGCCTTGGTAAAGGCCTTGTCGGCCCAGTCACCGAACCGGGCCAGGTCCCAGGCGAACATGTCATATTGCGGCTCGCCCTCGACGATCCACTGCGCGCTCATAAGGCCAAGCCCACCCGATTGCGAGAAACCGGGGATGATACCAGTGCAGCAGAAATAGTTCCTGAGTTCCGGTACCGGACCATAAAGTGCGGCACTGTCAGGCGACCAGATCATCGGGCCGTTGATGACCCGCTTGATGCCAGCGGTGCCCACGGCTGGCACCCGCGAGATGGCGCGCATCATGTTTTCCTCGATCCGCTCCAGGTCGTCAGGAAACAGATCATGGGCGAAGTCAAGCGGCGTGCCGTCCTCGGCCCAGAATCGCATGTCGCGTTCATAGGCGCCAATCAGTAGACCCTTGCCTTCTTGGCGAAGGTAGTATTCGCCGTCCCGGTCCGCGACCGAGGGCAGGCGCCGGTCCATCGCGTCGATCTCGGCGATCGTCTCGGTCACGAAATACTGGTGCTCGGTTGGCTGGAGCGGCAATTCGATGCCGGCCATTCGCGCCACTTCGCGCGCCCAGAGGCCGGCGGCGTTGACCACCCACCCGGTGTGGATGCTGCCCTTGGGCGTCTCGACGATCCAGCTGCCGTCGGGCTGCTGAATCGTGGCGGTGACCGGGGTGAACCGGTGGATCTCGGCCCCCATTTTCCGCGCACCGGCGGCATAGGCCTGCGTCACGCCCGAAGGGTCGACATTGCCGCCATCGGGTTCATACATGATGCAGCGGATGCCGTCGAAATCGACCAGCGGGTGCAGTCGTTCGGCCTCATCGCGGCTGATATTGTGGAAATCGGCCTTGAAGTAACGGGCCTTTGCCTCCTGCAGGCGCAGCTGATGTTCGCGCGCCTCGGTCTGGGCAAGATAGAGCGATCCGGGCTGAAACACGCCGCAGCCCTGCCCTGTCTCGGCCTCCAGCTCCTTGTAGAGCTTCATGGTGTAGTACTGGATCTTCGAGATGTTGTTGTTGTCATGCAGGCCGTGGATGTTCGCGGCCGCATGCCAGGTAGAGCCCGATGTCAGCTCATCGCGCTCCAGCAGCACGACGTCGGTCCAGCCAAGCTTGGCGAGGTGGTAGAGGATCGAGCATCCGACCAATCCGCCACCGATGACCACGGCCTGTGCATGTGTTTTCATCGCATCCTCCGAAAATCCTGCGGACAAGATGACGTGGAGTTCAGCCAAAACAATCGGCTTTTATAATTACTAGTTGTTCAATAATCAGTATTGTCATGACCAATGACAAAGCCCTTGACCTCGCACTGCTCAGAACCTTTCTCACCGTCGCTGAGACCAGAAACCTGTCAGTCGCCGCCGCCGAGCTTGGACTGTCGCAACCAACCGTCTCGCAACACCTGCAACAGCTTGAAACCAACCTCGGACTGAAGCTGTTGCGGCGTGAAACGCGGCCCTTCGGAATGACGCCGGCGGCCGAGGTGTTGCTGCAGGAACTGCCCGGCAGTATTGCCCGGCTGGAGGCGCTTCTGGTCAAGGTGCGGACAAGCCAGGAAAGCCGCCAAGTCCTGCGCATAGCCATGCCCGACAGC
>NZ_JBARVQ010000080.1:0-2676 GCF_049646345.1 Albidovulum sp.
TCTCTGGCAGCAGCGTCATTATCAACCCGACAGGGGCTTTGGCGAGCGGCATTGATGTTTCCGTGCGCGTGTCGGTGGGCGCGGTGCAAGACCTGGCTGGCAATGATTGCGCGGCGATTACCGGCGATGCACTGACCTTTGCGACCAACTCGGCTGGCCCAAGCGCCGCTTTCCCGGACGATCCATACGGCTGGCGTGGTCAGGAAGCCACTTTCGCTTATCCGACAACTGGCGATCATGTCGTTGACGCGACTGGCGCGGGGGATTTTACGACCCTTACGGCTGCGGTTGCGGCGGCCACGGCGGGGCAAACGATCCGCGTAAAGGACACTGGCGTTTACCGAGAGGCATTCACCTATAAGTCTGACCTGACCGTAACAGGCTGGGGGACGGATCGGCCCCTTGTGTCGGCACAAGAGCCGGTCACCGGCTTTGTCCAATGTACGGCGGGCGATGCGGCTGTGCTTGGCTCTGTCTTGGGCGTGGCGAGCAGCCCCGTTTACAAAAAAACCGGCATCGCCCGGTCCGCCACTTCCGCGACATTGCTTGTCGGCCTCAATGTGATGGAAAATCATGTCCCCCTGTTCCCAAGCTCCGACCGGGCCGACCCGACGCGCATATGGTCGCAGGAAGATGAGTCGCTTGCACATGACGCGGCGGCAAACGGCGGCAGCATCCTGAAATCAGGGACAACCGTTGTCGGCGTCAATGACCCTACGGTTATCACGGCGGCGAAGTATACCGACGCGCAATTGCTCGCGGCGAAGGTGCGCATCATCGTTTCGCCTAATGAATACCCGATCCAAGACATTACGGCGGCCAACGTGGCGGGTAATTCCATCACCGTCGCGGGCGGTCGGACGCAAGACGGGTCAGGGCGCACCAAATACGCCATTGTCAACGTAGGACCGGCGATGGTTTCGGGAACCTATTTCACCATCGACAATGGGGCGACATTCGATCTTTACGTTTATCCCCTCAACCCGGCAAACATCGACAAGATCAGCATCGCGGCGCGGGCGCACATTATCACCCTGCCCGATAGCGGCGCGAATATGTACATCGGCGGCATGGACTTCGAAGGGGCTTCCGGCGATGGGACAACCGAAGGCTCATTCATCCGTGACGTGAGCAACGGCAACACCACAACCGGCCTGACGGTTGAGCGATGCAAGGCGCGCGGCTTTGTAAACCTCGGCTATCAACATGCGGCGGCGCTGCACCTTATCCGGTCAGACGATGCGACGATCCAATATAACACCTTTGAGGATTGCAGCGCGCACGGGACATTCCCCAACGGCTCGCTTGTCACCCAAAACAACGTGCTGCAACGCCGAAACGTATTCAAGCGATGCGGCAGCGCCGGGTCAAAGGCATACCGAACCAGCTATTTTATGTTTCTCCACAACTACCATGAAGATTGTGGATTCCGGGCGCACGGCAACTTGGGCAACGTCTATATCTCAGGGGACCGCCCGCTTTGGTGGGGCAATACGTTCGTCCGGTGCCAAGGCTATTTCACGGCGCAAAACGTCACCAACCCATGCGTGGCCTACAATTGGGCACCTTGTGACAGCAAATACAACACGGCGGGCGTAGATCTGGACAGCCGCAAGCTGGTCATGCAGGGCGCGACTGGGACATTCTATTGCTTCAACAACTCACTTCCGGTTGTGACCGACGGCGTTGCCCCCGGCGGCCACCTTGCGCTTTACCCTGACGACTCAGGTCTGACTTCATTTGTGGATAACAACGAAGCGCACGGCATTATCATCCCCGGTGATGCGCAAGGGCCGATGACAGCCAGGAATAACCTTGTGACGCACGATGGTTATTCAGGGCCAACGCACGGGAATATCGACGCGGGGGATTTCACCGGGGCCGCCGGGAAGTTCCCGACTTCCAACGTCTTTAACACCAACCTCCCCACGATATATAAGGACTTCGCAAATGGCGATTGGTCACCAACGGACGCCTCGTCTATAATTCTAACGATGACAACGCGAAACATGGTAACCGAAGTCAACGCGCTCAAAGCAGCATACCCGCTTGTTCCGATTGGGGATTGGGACATAGACGCTTTCGGCAATACCATCAACCACGCCGCGCCGAAACTTGGCGCTGACCAAAACAGAACCGTATAAGGAAAACAAATGGCTGATCTGAATATTGCCGAAAAGGCACTGGTGAAAGAAACACAAGAGGCGCTGGGCGCAGCGAAAGACGCACTGCGTGAAATCGCCGGGAATATGCGGCGTCTGGCAAAAATCAACCGCGATGCAGGGCGCGCGATGCCCGCAAACGCTGCGATGCGCCTTGAGGGGCGGGCGACCGAGATTCGCGGCGCTTTGATCGCGGCTCATGCTGACGCCTCGGATTCGCTGGCCGAAGCCTACGATGACGGCGGCATTATGGTCTTTGGCGGCGGCGGTGGACGCAGATAGTGGACTGGTCGCAGTACCTCTATGTTTCTGCCTTGGCGCTCGCGGTCCTGATTGATCGCGGGCGGCTATCGGCAATCATGGTTGCCAACTTCGCGGCCACGGTTGCCTTTGCTTCAGCGCCCCAAATGGTCGCTGTGGCCGATATGTTAACAATAGCCGTCTTGTTGTTCATTGATGCGCGGGCGCGGATAATCGCTGCGCTTTTTGTAACAATGCAGCCCGTTTATTTTCT
>NZ_JBARVQ010000081.1:0-3146 GCF_049646345.1 Albidovulum sp.
GCCGACCGGTAACAGGCCGTCTATATGCGCTGCATCCCGGGTCAGACGGAAATTGAATGCGGCAAGGCTTTCGTCATCGGAGGCTGCCGGGTAGCCGGGATAGACCGCCGACAGCTGCCCCCGATGCAGCGGCAAAGCGCCAAAAAGCCGCGTGATGGCCGTTATTGCCGCGCCGCCAAGCGGTACGCCATTGATCCGCCCCTCAGCATCATTGGGCAGCAGGTCGAGGCCGACATCCCATGTACCGCCACATCTCAAAGGCTCCGGACTGTTCTGCAATGCCTGACGCGCGACAGGCAAAGCGGCCTTTGCCCAAGCCGCCACCCCCGGATCATGGCCGAACCGGACCCAGCCCCGCGCGGCAAGCGCCGCTACCACCCTGCAACCTTGCGCAACATGTTGAGCGCGACAAGGGCAAGGAAGACCGCGAAGATCCGCTTCAGGGGCTTAGGGTCCATAGCATGGGCCAACTTTACCCCCCAGGGTGCCGTGATCAGCGTCATCGCGATGATCACGGCGAAGGCAGGCAGGTTGACCGCGCCGATCGTATAAGGCGGCGCGCCCTCGACCGATGTCATCAGAAACCCCGCGACCGAGGGAACGGCGATCACCACGCCGAACCCCGCCGCGGTCGCCACCGCGCGGTGAATGGGGGTCGCATAAAGGCTCATCAACGGCACCCCGAACGAGCCGCCGCCAATCCCCATAAGGACCGAGAGGAACCCGACCAGAGGCGACAGTACCGCCCGGACGACCCCGCCAGGCATTGCGGGGCCAAGCCGCCACTCTGCCCGGCCGAACCCAAGATAGAAGGCAACAACCAGCGCCAGCGTGCCAAAGATCGCCTGCAAGGCCGGGGTCCGAAGCTGTGCTACCACCAGCACGCCCAAAACCGCGCCGATCACGATCCCCGGTGCCCAGCCTCTGAGGATGCCCCAATCGACAGCGCCTTTGCGATTATGCGCCATCACAGAGCGGATCGAGGTCACGATGATCGTCGCCAGCGAGGTCGCAAGACAGACCTGCATCAGGTCCGGCCCTTGATAGCCGAGGCTGGAAAAGGCGTAGAAGAAGGCCGGGACCAGGATGATCCCGCCACCGACGCCCAGCAGACCCGCCATCACCCCGGCAAAGGCACCGATCGCCAGCAAAAGCGCCAGCATCGGCATGAGTTCCGCTAGTCCCGGCATCCTGTGCGCCTCCCACCTGCCCCTGACGCCAGATATCCGCTTCGCCGGGAATTTGCCAGATCGGTTGACCGAAGCGCCCGGGGATCAGGAGGCCAGTTCGATCATCGGCGCAAGGGCGGCATCAAGGACCTCAAGCCCAGCCCCCGGACGGTTGGCGCGCTCCGACAGTACGCGCCGCCAGCCGCGCGCCCCTGGCTGGCCGTGAAACAGGCCCAGCATGTGGCGGGTGATCTGATGCAGCCGCCCACCCGCCTCAAGATGCCGCGCAATATAGGGCCGCATCCGGTCCACGACCTCAAACCGCTCCGGCCCGTCCTCTCCGCCGAAGATGCGGGCGTCGGCGTGGGCCAGAACGTCATAGGGCTCATGATAGGCCGCCCGCCCGATCATCACCCCGTCAAGCCCGTCCACCAGAAAAGCCTCGGCCTGATCAAGCGAAGTGATGCCGCCATTGACCGAGATATTCAGATGCGGGAAGGCCCGTTTCATCGCCGCGACCAGCGGATAGTTCAGGGGCGGAATATCGCGGTTCTCCTTCGGGCTCAGCCCCTGCAACCAGGCTTTGCGGGCATGGATCTGAAACCGGGTGACCCCGGCGGCCGAAACGGTTTCAAGGAAGGCGGGCAGCACTTCCTCGGGTACCTGATCATCGACCCCGATGCGGCATTTCACCGTGACCTCGACGGACGAAGCCGCGATCATCGCAGCGGCACAATCGGCCACCAGCCCCGGCCGTTCCATCAGCACTGCGCCAAAGCACCCAGACTGGACCCGATCCGAGGGGCAGCCGACATTGAGGTTGATCTCGTCATAACCGAACTCCGCCCCGATCCGCGCAGCCCCGGCGAGATCCACCGGATCGGACCCACCGAGTTGCAGCGCCACGGGATGCTCGACCGCGTCAAAACCCAGAAGCCTGTCGCGATCGCCATGCAGGACCGCAGGCGCTGTCACCATCTCGGTATAAAGCAGGGCGTGGCGAGAGATCTGACGATGAAAGAACCGGCAATGCCGATCGGTCCAGTCCATCATAGGCGCAATAGATAATTTCGCTGCCGCGGTGGCTGCGTTGTTGGGCATTCTTAATTCTCCTATGGTCCGCAATCTGGTTTTGGGGCCATGTTGCACACATACTTCACACGAATTAGGGCAGTCCAGCCCCCCGGGAGCGAAGACAGGCGAACGGCGGTGTTTGGGTGGGTTTCTAATCAGGGCCACCTCTTCTATCGCTCGACCCAGTCGGGATTACGCTTTGGGAAATGCGAAGAGAAGCGCTCTTGCTCGTGTGCACCTAGCATGCACAGAAAACCGAAAACCCATTGCTGCAGGGGCATTATCGATCCAATCCTCCATGGGCCGCTCGGCGTTTGGATCGAGATTATCCCTAGATCAGGCCTTCTTGGCGGGAGCAGAGAATAACAGGTCTGAGCCAAACTTGACGTTGGTGATCGATTTCGACGACAGTCCCGTATTCGTTGCCTCATCTAGGCTTCGGCAAAGATTTGGCAGGCGGTCCGTAATATCTTCGAAACATAAGGCAAACGCCGCCTGCGCCTTGATGATCTCGGCATCCTTCACGGTCGAGCCGTTGTGAACGATCTCGCTCCGCGCTTCCATGAGGAACTTGCCCTCTATGGCCTTGTTCTCCCAAGTGTCAGGCCGCGCCATGCGGTTGCGGACCAGATGCTTGGCGGCGGTGACCTTGACGGTGGCCTCGGTTGCGGCCTTTTCGGCAAAGCGTTCGTTCACCAGCCGCGCAAAGACCATCGGAATGTGCCCCTTGAAGGCCCAATCATCGGCGTTGATCACGTCTTGGCTTTCGTCCATCACCTCGACCATCGCGGCCAGTTGCGCCTAGGTCAGCCTGCGCTCGATGGGGCTGAGTTCCTCGACCAGCGACGGCTCGCGATTTTGGGCCAGATAGGCCTCGATCACCAAGCTCTGGAAGGCATTACC
>NZ_JBARVQ010000082.1:0-6508 GCF_049646345.1 Albidovulum sp.
ACACCGACCGCTCGCACCCGCATGTGCATTTCGTGGTGCAGAACCGGGGTGTTCTGAACGACACGTGGTTCTACATGGCGAAGGGCCACGATTTCGACCTTGATCATATGAAGGACCGCATGGCGGCAATCGCGGCAGACCATGACCTGCCGTTGGAAACCAGCTCACGCGTGGAGCGCGGCATCCTGACCTACGGGCCGGGCCGGGCCGAGATCGAGGCCGCGCGCCGGGAGGGCAGGGCGGTTGAGGAAAAGGTACGGATGGGCACCGCCCGCATCGCCGCGCTTGAAGAGATGAAAGAGGTGTCTGGCATCTTCAAAGACCTCGCCTTTGTCGCTCGCCGGACCGAGGCGAATGAGGTGGCGGCGCGGATGGAAGCGGCGTCGCTGGCATTGGCGGAAGGACGGGTGTTCGTGCCGCATACGGCCCACGCGGGCGATCCCGGGCACTTCCAGAACCGGGCGGGGTTCCGCTCCTATCTGATGACCTGGCTGGAGGCGGCCAGCGACGGGATTGCCAAATTGCCGGGCGCAGACGGGCTGAAGGCGCGGACGGTCTATAATGAGATCGCGGTTCAGGCGCTGACCGCGCTTGGCGACGAGCGGGGAGCAGAGCTGGCAGGGCAGGGGCCTCGCACGGCGCTCTATCGGCTGTCCGTCCGCGATGGTGAAACCAGATCGAACGGTAAGAGAAATGGTCTGCACCCGGCCGATGCGCGGCTTCTGACCATCACGCTCAGAGCGCGGGCCGATGCGGCAGGCCTCGATCCGGACAAGATCGGTTCCCGCCTGAAGCGCGGTGCGCTCAACGCCCATGAGGAACGCGGCTGGGTTCTGGAGGACATCGAGGCGATGGCTGCGAAGCAGAAACTCGACCTCTCCGAACCGGACGCCCGCACTAAAGCGGCGATGCAGGTGGACCAGTTCTACGAAGAGGCCGCTGGCATCATAACCCGTTCCTATGGACGCGACGTCAAACAGGAGGCACCGGCATTGCGCCGGACCCTCATACAAATGGTGGCGATCGAGGAATTGCACAGCGCCGTCACCTTTGACACCCCGGACTCTGCACACGCCTTCAGAACCGATTTGGACAAACGCTACGGCCCGAGCATCATCGCGGACCTCGCCGCAGGCAGGACAGACGGGCTTGCGGGTGACTTCCCCGACCCGGTCGAACGCGCGAAGATCGCCAAAGCGGTGATCGCGGCCGCCGTTGAGCATGAAGAGATCGGCTTGCCGCTGAACGAGGCGCGGAAAGCGCTGTCGCGGCTGCGGGGGACGTCTCAGTCTGAGAAGGCGCGGGATACGGATAGAGAGCGATAGCCCCCACACAGCCTACGCTGAACCACTAGGGCGGAAGAGTGAATTCGCCGCACACGCGAAGGAGCGAACGCAAGTTTTCGGGGAAGCCGTCATTCGCTGCGGTCGCGAAAAATTCAAAACCTCACCCCACAAGCGGACATCTATACCTATTCCGTTTTTGGTCTATCATTCAAATTGGGAGGCCGAGGGCGTGAAATATTGAATGCAAATTTGCGGGCAAAATGAAATGAGGCAGGCCGCAGCCTGCCTCAATGGTGTGGTATTAACCTTATCGCGGGAAAGACCACGCCGCTACTTCTGCTAGAAGTGATATTATTTGTTCCTATATTGGGAAGATAAGTCAAGGGAACTATGATTTGAAAAAATACAGATTTGCATTTGATCTTGGAACAACATCGGTTGGTTGGGCGGCATTTGAACTAGATGAGAAGACGGGCAAACCCGTAGCGCTCGCTCAGGCAGATAAGCGAACCAATCCGATTAAGCTTAGTCCCCTAGGCGCGCGGGTCTTTGAAGATGGCCGAGACTCTCAAAGCAAGGCGTCCAATGCTGCGGGTCGTTTGGCTCCTCGCTCCGCTCGTAAGGGGCAGGACCGCCGGTTGGCGCGTCGGTCGCTTTTGCTGTCGGATTTGGAGAATGCGTTGCTTCTCCCTCCCAAGGGTGCTGAGCGCGATGCGCTTTTTGCACTGAACCCCTACGAATTGCGCGCGCGCGCGGCCACGCAGGAGGTGACGCTAAACGAGTTGGGACGTGCTCTATGGCATATCTCCAAGCATCGAGGGTTCAAGAGCAACCGGAAGGCCGATAAGGCCGAGGATGACAGTGGGTTGATCAAGTCTGCCAGCGTAGCTTTGCATGCCCGGCTTAAGGAAGAGGGGCATGCCACTTACGGCGCTCATCTGTGGGCGCGATTGCAATCCGGGCAGGGTGTGCGGGTTCGCGCCACGGGTGAGAACGCCGACAAGCACTATGAATTTTATCCGACGCGGGAAATGCTCAAGGCGGAATTCGATGCGATTTGGACGGAGCAGGCCAAGCATCATGATCTGAGCGATGCGCTGCGGGATCGTTTGCGGGAATACACCATCTTCTATCAGCGACCGTTGAAGCCCGTTGAGCCCGGGCGCTGCACGTTTTTTCCCGACAAGGACCGGTTACCCAAATGGCATCCTGCTGCGCAGGCTTTTCTGATTCTGCAGGATTTGGCAAATCTGCGTGTGATCCGCGATGACGGTGACCAGCCATTGGATATGGAAAAGCGGAAGGTGCTCTTTGACACGCTCAATGGCGGCGAAAAGCTGACATGGAAAACAGGTGTCCGAAATGCTCTCGGACTCAACTCATCGGTAAAGCTCAACCTCGAAGAAGGCGGATTGAAGCATCTCCACTTCAATCAGGTTGCCGCCAATCTGCTCGGCACGAAGAAGAAACCCGGGCCGCTGGCGGAAGCGTGGCCGCGCTACAGCGCTGAACAGCGCGAGGAAATTCTCGGCAGGCTCGCAGATAGTGAAAGCCCCGAGGAGCTTATTGGTTGGCTGATGGCAGAGCATGGCCTTGAGCGATCCGTGGCCGAAGCGGTTGAGAAAATACACTTGCCAGACAAGCATCTGCGGTTCTGCAAAGAGGTCACCGAGGCGCTTGTCGCCGAGATGCGCAACGATGTGATTGACTATACCGAGGCTGTCCAGCGTGCACCGCTTTTGTCTGATGCGGATATTACGCATAGCGATTTCCGCCCTGACAAGGGCCTCGATACGCTCCCTCGCTATAACGAGTTGGAGCATTTGCGTCGCATGCTTGGGAACGGCACGGGCAATCCCGACGATCCACCCGACAAACGGCTGGGCAAAATCACAAATCCAACCGTCCATATTGCCCTCGGCCAGTTCCGGCGTGTGATGAATATGCTGATCCAGGAGTTCGGCAAGCCCGCAGAGGTCGTTCTGGAAGCGGCGCGCGATTTGAACAAGTCGCCAAAGGAAAAGGATGAGATCGACAAACTGAACAATGCCAACAGGAAACGCAATGACCGGTATCGCGAGGAGTTGGAAGAAGTTGGCCTGCTGCAACCGGGGCAGCGGGTCGGGAACCTGTTCTTGAAGATGCGCCTTTGGGAAGAGCTTGGGCGAAACGAAGCTGATCGCCGCAGCCCTTTTTCAGGACAGGTGATCAGCCGGGGGGACTTGCTTTCTGATGCGGTCGAGATTGAGCATATCCTGCCGTTCGCTGAGACGTTTGACGACAGTCCCACGAACAAGACCCTTGCTTTCCGCGATGAAAACCAGCGCAAGGGAAAGCTCTCTCCGGGCGAAGCCGCCGAACGCGGAATTTTCGATCAGGAAAGAATGATCGAACTGACGAAGCATTTCCCGCGTAACAAGGCGTGGCGGTTTCTTCCCGATGCTATAGCGGTTTTCGAAGAACAGAAGAGTTTCGACGACCGGCAGCTTCACGCGACGGGCTATCTGGCCCGCGTGGTGCACGCCTACGCGGAGTCTTTGTTCGACAAAACCGATGACGATGGCAAAATACGTAATCATGTCTGGATGTTGCCGGGACGCATGACCGCGATGCTGCGCCATCGCTGGGGGCTCAATCTCGGCGATCGCAATCGCAAGAACCGCGACGACCACCGCCATCACGCTATTGATGCTGCGGTGATCGGCGTGATTGACCGTGCGATGATCAAGCGGTTGCAGGATGCGGCCAAATCTGTCGGAGCGGAGACTTTGTCGCGCGTATTGCCCGCGCCGCCGGAGCCGTTTGATGGGTATCGTGATCAGGTGATGGCCGCGATGGAGCGTATCAACGTCAGCCATCGTGCAAAACACGGGTCCGCTGACCCGATGGACCCATCCCGGACAAGTGGTCGATTGCACGAAGACAACGCCTATGGGTTGGTTCGGGATGTTCCGGAAAACCAGGCGGATCTTTCCATCGGAAAGGGTAAAAAGGTTGTTGTTCG
This sequence comes from Albidovulum sp., assembly GCF_049646345.1. Lineage (GTDB taxonomy): Bacteria > Pseudomonadota > Alphaproteobacteria > Rhodobacterales > Rhodobacteraceae > Albidovulum. The sequence goes on from NZ_JBARVQ010000082.1 coordinate 4,291, forward strand.
CCGCAAACCCGTCATTGAGCTTTCAGACAAGGAAATCCGACATGTCCGGGATGTCCCGCTGCGACACGCCATTTTGCAGGCAACGGCACCTGCAAGAATTGCAGGTTTATCAAAAAAAGAAGCAGAAATCAGAAGAGTGGAGTGCCTGAAAAACTGGAGTTCGCAGACCGGTCATCGCCGAGTTCGATATTTGAAGGTCGAGGATTCAGTCCGCCCGGTCGCTGACGCCGACGGCCGGCCCTATAAGTGGTTCAAACCTGGCGAAGTTGCCTCCGTCGACATTGTCGAATTCGATGGCCGGTGGGTCGGTCATGCGCAAAGCGTATGGGACGCGAATTCCGGGCAACAGCAGCGGTGGGAAGAGTTATTTCCAGATGGCCGCTTTGTGATGCGTCTGCACAAGGGCGATACGCTTCAGCTCTTTGACTGGGATGAAGAAGAGAACGAGGTCGTTGCCGGAAGCAATGCGGTCAAACGGATCGTTCGGTTGGCGCCGGGCAATAACCGAATTTATCTCTGCGGGTTGAACGATGCGGGAAAGCTGCAAGAGCGGCACGAAGACGGGGACGATGATTTTCGGTGGGATTTACCAGGGTTCGACAAACTTCGACTCCGGCGCGCACGACGCGTGCGTATAGACGAATTGGGGCGGGTGCATGCGATCCCTCATGGGAAAGTCTGATATCGGCAAGCTGACCTGACGGGCCTCACAAAGGAGGACCACATGGTTGGACGTATTTTGGAACTGAGCCGCGACAACCTCGCGGTGCACAAGTCGCGCGGCTTTCTGTCGGTGCGCGAAGGTGGCGTGGAAATCGGCAAAGCGGAGCTGGACGATCTCGATGCGGTGCTGGTGTCAGCCCAAGGACTGACGTGGTCAAACACCGCTTTGTCACATTTGGCAGCCCAAAACGTGCCAGTCATGATCCTCGGTCCGAATTTCGCCCCGAATGCGGTTCTCCTTCCGCTATCCGGCATGGGCGAGCAGGCGTATCGCATGCGAAATCAGGCAGCGGCCTCGCTGCCGCTGCGCAAGCAAATCTGGGCACGGCTTGTCAGGCACAAGATCGCGGATCAGGCTGCGCTTCTTGAGGACGTTGGGTATAGCTCGGAACGCGTCAAACGATTGAGCTATGCCGTTCGGTCGGGTGATCCCGACAATCGTGAGGGACAGGCGGCGCAGGTCTATTGGCCACTTTTGTTTGGGAAGTCCTTCCGTCGCGACCGAGACATGGACGGCGCGAATGCGATGCTCAATTACGGCTATGCCGTACTCCGTGCAGCCACCGCTCGCGCCATTGTTTCAGCGGGCCTGCACCCGTCCCTTTCCGTCCACCACAAGAGCGGCGGTGATCCTCTTGTATTGGCGGACGACTTGATGGAACCGTTTCGCGCGACAATCGACGGGGTGGTTTACAGGTTGCTAGAGCAGGGCGTCACAACTGTTCCCGAAGCGCGCGCAGCGCTTGTTGGCGCATTAAGTGCCCCCTTCAGTACGGAACAGGGCGAGTCACCGCTCAGTCAGGTGTTGGTCAGGCTGGCGCAAAGCCTCGTTCGGAGTTTCGAGGAGAAAAAGCCCAGGCTCTCATTTCCCCGCACCTTGTTATCTGTGGAGGTGCAGGTGGATGACACTCCCTGATTTTTCCAATCTATCGAGGTATCGCATTATGTGGGTTTGGGCGCTCTTTGACCTTCCTGTTCTGACAAAAATCGAACGGAAAAATGCCACCCGGTTTCGCAACGATCTTCTCGATCTCGGTTTCCAGATGGTGCAGTTTTCTGTATATTTGCGGCATGCATATTCCAAAGAAAAAGCAGAGGCTATCGCTGTCAAGGTGGGCACATGTGTCCCTGAGTCGGGCCACGTTCAGATTTTGTTTTTCACCGATCGGCAGTATCAACTCAGTCAGAGCTTTTTTGGCAAGAAATCCAGAATGCCGACTCAGCAGAAACCGGATCAACTTACCTTGTTTTAGCGGGATTTCCGCAGTTTTCCCCGACTGCATTCAAAAGAAAAACCTTCTGCAACAAGGCGTTGCAGAAGGTTGGTTCTAGCAGAAGAAGCGGCGCAGCCAAACCCGGACCATGGTGAGGCGGGGGCCAGAAGGCCCCCGGTTCTAGCAGAAGAAGCGGCGCAGCCAAACCCGGACAAATACCGCCGTCGACCGATTTCCTTGATTGTTCTAGCAGAAGAAGCGGCGCAGCCAAACCCGGACGC
>NZ_JBARVQ010000083.1:0-1967 GCF_049646345.1 Albidovulum sp.
GTCGAAACGGATCAGGTTGCGCGGCGCGGCCTCGCCCTCTTCGACCCGGTTCAGAATGGCGTTCACCTCATGGTCGCGCATCGGCATCGGGCGACCCTGCGGCCCCAGAAACCCGGTCACGCGATTGATCGAACTGATCAGGTGGTAGCCCCGGCTCGACATTTCCATCCGCACCAGCACATAGCCCGGCATGAAGCGCCGTTCGGACGTCACTTTCTTGCCGCGGCGGATCTCCAGCACTTCCTCGGTCGGTACGAGAACTTCGTCGATCTCGTCCTCAAGACCCTTTTCGGCGACGGAATGCTTGATCTGTTCGGCGATCTTCTTCTCGAAGTTCGAGAGAACGCTCACCGAATACCACCGCTTCGCCATCTGCCTTAGACCCCGCTCGACCGACGACGTATCGCCGGATTATTTCAGAATTCCAATGGGTTGCCCCAACCTCACCCGAACAAAAAACAGCGCGCAGACCGAATCGTTGCGCGCCGAAGCCGGGAAAGTGGGGCCCGATTACAGGCCTTTGCCTGCAAATTCAAGGCCGAAAGGCCTGCCCGGTATCAGCCGCTCATTCCCAGAATCGTGGTCAGCCCAAGACGGATGATCATATCGACCACAAAGAAGAAGACCGATGTCAGCGCCGCCATGATGAAGACCATGATCGTCGTCGTCACGACTTCCTTGCGGGTCGGCCAGTGGACCTTCGCGGTTTCAGTGCGCACCTGCTGAAGAAACTGGAGAGGATTGGTGGCCATCGTCGGTTTCGCTTTCGGAGAGTTGCAACGGAGGGGAGATACGCGGGACGGGCCGCGAATTCAAGCCCGGGGCTTGCGGGTCAGCCTCGCCCGTCTTTTTCGGCAATGCCCGACAGGCCCGAGCGCCGGTCAAGCTCGGCCAGAACATCGGCGAGCGCGACATCCCGTGCGGCCAGCATGACCAGAAGGTGATAAAGCACATCGGCCGCCTCCGAGGTGAGCCGCGCACGGTCGCCCTTCACCGCCTCGATGATCGCCTCGACGGCTTCCTCGCCAAACTTCTCGGCACATTTCTCGGGCCCCTTGGCCAATAGCTTCGCAGTCCAGGAGCTTTCCGGGTCGGCACCCTTGCGGGCGGCAATGGTGGCAGCGAGTGTTTCCAGTGTGGTCATTCGAGCCTCATCGGGATGCCCGCAGCGGCCATGTGGTCCTTGGCCTCGCGGATCGTGAAATCGCCGAAATGGAAGATCGAGGCAGCAAGAACGGCCGAGGCGCCGCCCTTGGTGACGCCTTCGACAAGGTGGTCAAGCGTGCCGACGCCGCCCGAGGCAATCACCGGAACATCGACCGCATCCGATATGGCGCGGGTCAGGGGCAGGTTGAACCCTGCCCGCGTCCCGTCGCGGTCCATCGAGGTCAGCAGAATCTCCCCTGCCCCCTTCGCCTCAACAGTTTTCGCGAACTCCACCGCATCGATGCCAGTCGGCTTGCGGCCGCCATGGGTGAAAATCTCCCACCGCCCCGGCTCCACGGTCTTCGCGTCGATGGCGACAACGATGCACTGGCTGCCGAAACGGTCGGCGGCCTCAGCCACCACATCCGGGTTGGCAACGGCAGCAGAGTTGAAACTGACCTTGTCGGCCCCGGCCAGCAGCAGCGCCCGTACATCCTCATGGCTGCGCACGCCGCCGCCGACGGTCAGGGGGATGTAACATTGCTCGGCCGTGCGGGTGACGAGGTCGAACATCGTGCCCCGGTTTTCATGGGTCGCATGGATGTCCAGAAAACAAAGCTCATCCGCCCCCGCCGCATCGTAGGCCTTGGCGGCCTCAACCGGATCACCGGCATCGACGAGATCGACGAAATTGACGCCCTTGACCACGCGGCCATCGGCCACGTCGAGACAAGGAATAATCCGGGTCTTGAGCATGTTCAGGCGGTCCATTGCCAATCACGGCACCTTTTATTGGCGTGCGGCCCGAAAGACCAGAGCAT
>NZ_JBARVQ010000084.1:0-6164 GCF_049646345.1 Albidovulum sp.
GAACGACGGCCGATTGCGGAATGATCAGCGGGATACTGAGCGCAGCAGTGGTTTGAGGCCGCTTCATCGACCATGCGACCATGTCGCGAGCGAGGCTCAGAAAGAACAGGCTGAGCACGACCATCACCAGGGAAACGGCGAATGTGTGCAAGGCCTTAGTTCTTGGGTTCTTGAGCGACAGGGAAAGAAAGTCGACAACAAGGTGCTGGTGGTTGCGCGCCGCGACAACAGCCCCACACATGTAAAGCCAGATTGCCGAAAGCGTAGCCAGTTCCAGCACGCCGACAACCGACCAGCCGAGAAAGTAACGTGCGGCCACAAGGAACAAGATCAACCCGGTGATCGCGAGGCTCGTGACAATGACGATTATGTTCAACAGGCCTATCAGGCCGGTATCCAGCTTTCTGAAAAATTCCACCATGACGGTCAGCTCCCAGTTTCCTGAATGGGGGTAAGACAACGGCCGGAACCCGAAGGCTCCGGCCGCGATCTGTCTCAGTTCACTTCGGCGCGGATCAGGTCCATGACGTCCTTGCCGACATCAGGCTCCATCTGCGGCCACACTTCGGCGCGGACCTTTTCGACGATCGGGGCAAGCTGTTCGTCCGTCAGTTCGAAATATTCCATACCGGAGTCGACGGCGAGCTGGACGTAGTGTTCATCCTCCGCTTTGGCGGCGGCGAACTGCGCCTCCATCGTTGCGATGGCGGTGTCTTCGATCAGCTTCTTCTGCTCGTCAGACAATCCCTCATAGGTCTGGAGGTTCACCAGAAGATTACCCGTCACGAAGGTATGTTTGGTCCGGACGTAGTAGTCGAGCACGTCGCGGAAATACTCGTAATCCCAGTAGATCACGTTGCCCGCGTCACCATCGACAACACCTGTCTGGATCGAGGTGTAAACCTCACCCCAATCGATCGCGGCGGTCTGGTAGCCCATGGCTTCCAGAATCTGAGGGAAGGGGAAAAGGGGCGGAGTCCGCACCTTCATGTCCTTTGCGCTTTCGAGGTCCAGCGCATACGAACCGCGTGACGCCACGCCGCTGAAGCCTTCCGGCCAGGCACCGAAATACTTGAGCCCGATATCGTTGAATACAGTATTCAGAACGCCATTGGCCCAGCCGCCCGGCTTGTAGGCTTCCAGCGCCTGCTCCCAAGACGTTACCATATAAGGTGTGTTCAGAATGCCGATCCGCTTGTCATACGAGGTCGAGGGCCACGAAATCATCGCGTCGACTTCTCCAGCCACAAAAAGGTCAAACACCTCAAGCTGACCGCCGAGTTCGTTCTGATAGAACACCTTGATGTCAATCTCTCCGTTTGACCCCTCCTTGACGGCTTCCGCCCAGGCGGCCAGCGCCTTGCCTGACGGTGAATCACGGTCGCCGGAATCCGTTGCAAATTTGAGTTCGATCTGCGCAGAAGCTGCGGTTGCAGCAAAGGCCGCCAAAAAAGCAGCTGTCGAAAGCATCCTCCGAAACATCTCCATCCTCCTCGCTGGGTAATTCGTGATTGATTGAACATAACAGTCGTTACGCTCATTGCATAACATGTGTTATGCTAGGTAGTCGAGTCAATGAATTTTTGTGAAATTGGGCATCCGGTCGGGGCAGAGGAGCGAATATGGCACGCGCGAAAAAGAAGGCCGACCGCCATCTGGATCGGTCAAGTTGGGTCACCGCTGCCCGCAAGACGCTGATAGAAAAGGGCGTTAGCGGTATCAGCCTTCGTCAGCTCGCCGAGGAACTTGGAGCGACGACAGGTGCTTTTTACTGGCAGTTTGCGAATCTCGAGGAATTGCTGGAAGAGGTTCGCAAGGACTGGGCTGACCGGAATACCGCCCCATTCACCAAGGCAATCGAATCCGCCGGCGATGATGGCTGGGACCAATATCTCGCATATGTGCGCGTGCTATTGGAAGAGGACCAGTACATCCCCGCATATGACAACGCCTTCCGGGATTGGGCGCACAGCTCACCACGTACGGCCGAGGTACTTCGAAATACAGAGGCGTTCAGAATCGAGCAGTTGCATAACATTTTCATAGCACTCGGGTTCGAGGGCCGCGCGGCCCGGGTAAGGGCCCATGTGACTTACTTCTCGCAAACCGGATACAACGCGATGCAAGTTTCGGAGCCTTGGGAGGAACGCTTGCACAACGTGCCATTTTATGCCGAAGTGCTCACGGACCGCCTGGACCTTCTTCGCATTGGGTCTGTAGAGGCTCTTGCTGAACTAATACTTGGCAGGAAATCCCAATAGTCGCAGTCAGCCAATTGCAACCCAACGACCGCACGGTAGTCAAGCCAAGCCCTCTGCCGCGGCCGCTCCGCGATACCCAACCGGCGCGATCATTGCTTTCTCTCCCCCAGCCCCAAAAGGTTGCGAAAGTCAGGGACATCTCTTGTGGTGCCGCGACCTGTCAGCATGCCGCCTAAACTCTAGCGTCAAGGGCTGACAGAACAGCTGCTCGGTAAACCGCCCCGAGTTTACCGAAGGGTGATTTGTTCAGTTATCAAGCAGCCATTTGAGATGTGTTCAAGTTTGTATGAAACGCCTCCGCTGCTACTGCGGGCGGGATGTATCCGATGGGGCCGAGTAGGCAGCGGCTGTCATTCCAATCGACCAATTTCAGGGTTTTCCATTCGACCTCGCGCATCAATTTCCACAGGCCGATCTGGTTGATCACCTAAGTTTTAAACAGGCGGATGGCGCACTTCGCTAACCACGACATCATCGGCACCTATTGCAATCGACATATTTCCGCGCCCGGTGCGCCGTGAAAAGCTGTGCTGAGGGTCACCGGTTATCCGACGTCAGCCTTGAATGACACAGCAACGATTTTCCTCACCGACAAAAGGACTTGATGATGGACCAGACGATAGTCATCCGCAAAGCGGACTGGATAATCGGCTGGGATATCGCACTTGGCGGCCACACATACCTGCGCGGTGGTGATGTCGCATTTCGAGGCGACAGGATCGTTCAGGTCGGTGGGCATTTCGAGGGTGTGGCGGACCGAGAGATTGTCGGCGCTGGCAAGTGCGTCATGCCCGGCCTTGTTGATCTGCATTCCCACCCCTATTCCGAGCCGATGAACAAAGGCTTCGCCACGGCCGAGGTGGCGGGCCAGAACGGCGAGCGGCTTTGGGTCAATGACCTGATTGTTTTCCGCAAGAGCGACGATGACCGCCGGAAAAGTGCCGCGGTAGCCTATGCCGAGATGTTGGCCAGCGGGGTCACGACAGCTGTCGATATTTCCTACCCCTACGAAGGGTGGGTGGAGCTTGCGGCGTCCAGTGGGCTGCGTGTCTGTCTCGCCCCAGCCTTTGCCGGTGGAAATTGGGAACAGGACGACGCATTCGGCGTCCGCTATGCTTGGAAGGAAGACGATGGGAGGGCCGCCTATGCGGCATCCGTTGCGGTCATCGACGCGGCCCTTGCCGAGGCTTCGGGGCGGCTGTCAGGCATGATGATGCCCGCGCAAGTCGACACCTGTTCCGAGGCGCTGCTGCGCGACAGTTGGCAGGCAGCGCAGGAACGCGGCCTGCGTTGGCAGACCCATGCCGCACAGCTGGTCACCGAGTTTCAGGAGATCACACGCCGTCACGGCATGACGCCGATCCGGTGGTTGAACTCGATCGGCGTGCTTGCGCCCGGCTCGATCCTTGCTCATTGCATCCTGCTGGATCATCACAGCCAGATGCGGTCCTGGGGGACGCGGGGCGAGCTGGAGCTTCTGGCCGAAACCGGTACGGCTGTCGCCCATTGCCCCACGATCTTTGCCCGCCAGTCAGGCCTCGCTCTGGAGGATTTCGGTCGCTACCGGGGCTTGGGCATTCCGGTCGGCATCGGAACAGATACCTTCCCCCATAACATGCTGGAGGAAATGCGCCTGGCCATGCTGATCGCACGGGTGACAAGCGCGCGCGTCGATGGGGCCAGCATTGCCGATGTTTTCAACGCGGCGACGATTGACGGCGCCAAGGCGCTGGGGCGCGATGACATCGGGCGCATCGCAGTCGGTGCAAAGGCCGACATCGTGCTTTTGAATCTAGACCACCCGTCGATGCTGCCGTTAAGTGACCCGCTGACCAGCCTTCTTCATCAGGCCGCAGACCGCGCCGTACACGATGTCTTCGTCGATGGTCGACAAGTGGTGGCAGCAGGGCAGGTTCTGACCATAGACCTCCCCGAGGCAACGCGAGCCCTGGGCCTTGCGCGCGAGACGATGGCCCGGCGCGCGGTCGAGAACGACCGAAAGCGCCGCACCCTGGACGAAATCGCCCCGCTGCCACTGCCTGTTCGCAGTCATGTGACCAAGGCGGTGGCGGAAGATCGCCAAAGGCAGCCGCATTGATGCAGCTTGCGGGAACATTGCAGGAGCCCACCGCCGGTCTGTGGGGACATTGGCGATGACCCATATCCCAAGGTCTATGAGCGGCAAATCCGGCGGATTGATCCAGCGCACCGCCGATTTCATCAGACTCATCCTAGCCGAAGAAAGCTCCGATCCCGGAGCGACCAGGGCAACTGCCCGGAGAACCAGGCGATCCGTCAGCAACGGGTCCACTTCAACGAGAAGAAAATCATGAATAGAAGCGTTTTGGCAATTGCGGCAGCCCTCACTATTGCCCTGCCCGTCCTGGCCGATCCTGTCAAGATCGGCGTCGCTTCCGAACCCTATCCGCCGTTCACTTCGCTAGATGCCAATGGTACTTGGGTCGGCTGGGAAATTGATTTCATGAATGCGGTCTGCAAACAGGCCGAGCTTGACTGCGTGATCACCCCGACCGCCTGGGATGGGATCATTCCTTCGCTGACTTCTGGTCAAATCGACGTCATCATGGCGTCGATGTCGATCACCGAAGAACGCGCAAAAATCATCGACTTTTCAGATAGTTACTACAACAGCCACGCCATTGTCATTGTCCCCAAGGATTCCTCGGCGACCGCGGATCCTGAAGGTATGACTGGCAAGATCATTGGCATTCAAGTCGGGACTGTGCTTGAGGACTATGCACGGAAGTACTTCACTCCTGTCGCCGCAGAAATCAATAGTTATCAGACCATGAATGAAGCGGTTCTGGATTTGAACGCAGGTCGCGTGGATGCAGTCTTGGACGATTCAATCGCCCTTGATGCGTTCCTCAAGTCTGAAACAGGCCAGGCCTGCTGCAAGGTTGCGGGAGCCGTGATGTCAGACCCGGATATTCTGGGACATGGCGTTGGTTTCGGCCTACGCAAGGGCGACCCGATCCTGGCCAAGCTCAACGCGGCGATTCAGGCGACCCGCGCCGATGGCACCTATGATGCCATCACCAAGAAGTACTTCGACTTCGACATTTCGGGCCAGTGACCCTGCACTGAGCCGAGGACGCCTTGACCATTGCCTGGCCGACGCGTCGGTCAGGCACTTCTTTTCGGCCCTTGGGGCAAACCGGCGCCAATAGGTCTCTTTCGGCAAATTCGGCCGTCCCGGCAGCGGATCACCAAAGGCTATTGCAAACACCATATGTCCGCATCTCAAGGGTGGTGAAATACTGAACCGGCCCAGTTGTCGCCTGTCGCAAAGGGCGTGATTTGCCCAAGCAGCGGGGGAGTTCCCAATGACCCAGACAACCGTTGTCCGAAAGGCGGACTGGATCATTGCATGGGACGCCGATGCCGGCGGGCATGTCTATCTTCGTGGCGGTGACGTGGCTTTCACCGAGGACCGGATCACACATGTCGGCGGGCATTTCGCGGGCGGCGCTGACTGCGAGATAGCTGGCGACGGTCTTTGCGTCATGCCGGGCCTGATCAACCTGCATTCCCACCCCTACTCCTCGCCCCTCAACAAGGGTTTTGCTACCAACGATGTGGCGGGCCAATTGGGCGAACGGCTTTGGGTCAGCGACTTTGACCTCTTTCACAAGACGGATTCCGACCGCCGCCTCTGCGCCAGCGTTGCTTACGCCGAAATGCTGTCTGGCGGCGTCACGACCGCGGTCGACATCTCTTATCCCTACGAGGGTTGGCTTGACGGCGCCGAGGCAAGCGGCCTGCGTCTGGTCCTTGCGCCCAGTTTCTCGGGCGGCGGGATGGGGCAGGACGACGCATTCGGCGTCCGTTACACCTGGAAGGACGACGGCGGATATGGCGCTTTTGCGACCTCGCTTGCCG
>NZ_JBARVQ010000085.1:0-2069 GCF_049646345.1 Albidovulum sp.
GTATTCGACGGTGAACTACAAGGACGGTCTTTGTGTCGGGCCGGGCGGCGGGCTCGTGCGCAACTATCCCCATATCCCGGGGATCGATTTTGCCGGTACGGTCGAGGCGTCCAGCGATCCGCGCTACAAGGCGGGTGACAAGGTCGTGCTGACCGGCTGGCGTGTGGGTGAGGCGCATTGGGGCGGCTATTCGCAAAAGGCGAATGTCCGCGCCGACTGGCTGGTGCCATTGCCCGATGGGCTGACCACACGTCAGGCGATGGCGGTCGGCACCGCCGGTCTGACGGCGATGCTGTCGGTCATGGCGCTGGAGGATCACGGGCTTGAGCCAGGCCACGGGCCGGTTCTGGTCACGGGTGCGGCGGGCGGCGTCGGATCGGTCGCGACGGCGATCCTCGCACATCTCGGCCATGAGGTGGCGGCGGTCACCGGGCGGCCCGAAACCGCGGATTATCTGAAAAGCCTTGGTGCGACCCAGATCGTCGCGCGTGAAGAGCTGACCGAAGTGACCCGCAAGCCCCTGGAGGGCGAACAATGGGCGGGCTGTATCGATGCCGTGGCGGGCGCGATGCTGGGCCGGGTTCTCAAGCAGATGAAATACGGCACCTCGGTCGCCGCTGTCGGCCTTGCGGGCGGTGCGGCCATCGACGGCGCGCTGATCACCCCCTTCATCCTGCGCGGCGTCAATCTTCTGGGGATCGACAGCGTCATGCAGCCCTATGCCAACCGCCTGCGCGCATGGGAGCGGATCGCCAGGGACCTGCCGATGGACAAGCTTGAGGCGATGATCCAGCCCGCGACCCTGTCGGATCTGCCGGGCCTTGGACGCGACATCCTGAAAGGTCAGGTCAAGGGCAGGGTCGTTGTCGATGTAAACGCCTGATCGCGGACCGAAAAATGCGGCGGCCGGTCCCTGGCTGCCGCATGGCGCGGATGGATTCAGCGATCCGTGCCGATCTCTACGCCCCATTTCGCCTCGTTCCGTTCAATGGCGGCGATGCGTTCGGCGGTTTTCGGGTGGCTCATCAGCCAGGCGGGCGCGGCGCCTGCACTGCCGGTCAGGGTTTCGAGTTTCTCGAACAGGGTTTTCTGCGGCCCCGTCCCGACCCCGACCTTGACGAGAAGAGCCGAGGCATATTCATCGGCCTCATATTCGTCCTGCCGTGACAGGCGCGCCGCCAGCATCGAGGTCAAAAGCCCCGCGACATAGACACCGATCCCCGGCAGGAACCGGCCAAGGACGCTCGCCAGCACCACCCGGATGGCGTTCTGCCCGGAAAAGTCGATCATCCGCCGCCGGGAATGGCCAAGCGCCACATGGCCCAGCTCATGGGCGATCACGCTGGTCATCTCCTCTGCCGTCACAGCGCCTTCGGTATATTTCTGATAAAAGCCCCGCGTGATGAAGATGCGCCCGTCAGGTGCTGCAAGCCCATTCACCGGGGCGATCTCATAGATATGGACCGGCACCCGCGTGACCCCCAGCGCTTCGGCCAGCCGCCGGGTCAGCGCCATCATCCGCGGATCGGCAAGTTCAGTCGACCGTTCGTCCAGCACCCGTTTCGTCCGCCAGACCGAAAAGCGGTACATGGCAAGACCGTAGAGGACGGCTAGCAGGATCGGGGTGAGCTTCAGCATTCAACCAATATGGGGGAAGGGAGGCCCGAGGCAAAGCCCCTGAATATCAGGTCAGCACTTTCATCGCCCGCCCGATCCCGTCGAGTGTCAGGGGAAACATCGCGCTGTCGAAAATCTGGCGGATCATGCCGACGGATTGGGTATATTGCCATTGCCGCTCGGGCAGGGGGTTCAGCCAGACATTGGCGTGCCATTGCTCGCGCGCACGGGCCAGCCAGACCTGCCCGGCCTCGGCGTTCCAGTGTTCATTGGCACCGCCCGGATAGGCGATCTCATAAGGCGACATGGAGGCATCGCCGACAAAGATCGCCTTGTAGTCACTGCCGTAGGTCCTCAGCACCTCCCATGTGGGTGTCTGCGCGTCCCAGCGGCGGCGGTTGTCGCGCCAGACGCCTTCATAGAGGCAATTGTGGAAGTAATAGTATTCGAGA
>NZ_JBARVQ010000086.1:0-5518 GCF_049646345.1 Albidovulum sp.
CCTTCAGCCGTCGCGACAGGACCAGACAATACAGCCCGGCCCCGATCGCACCGGCCCCTAAAAGAATGTCGGCAATGAGTTCCATCAATGCCCCCTAGTTGATCACGAATTCGGTCACGAGCAGATCGCGCACCCGACCGTCGCCGGCGACCATCTGCACCCGCCGCAACATCTGGGCACGCAGGCGCACCAGTGCGGTCGGGTCCTCAAGTTCACGCACCTCGACCGCGCGCAGATAGCCGTTCAGCACATCAAGGACGCGCGGCAAGATCAGCAGCATGTCCGGCTCATAGGCCTTGGCGACTTCCAGTTGGGCCGTGAAATGCAGGTAGCGCCCCGATTGTTCGGTGCCGAGCGACACGACCATCGGTGAGATTGGCACGAAGGCGATGTCGGGCAATGCCTCCACATGCACCTCGTCTTCGGCATGCTCTTCGCCACCTTGGCCCAGCACCATCCCTGAATAAACGGCAAAGAACCCGCCACCGCCGAGCGCGAGCATCAGAACCAGCCCGATGATCAACGGCAGTTTCGATTTCTTTTGAGGGACTTCCTCGGTTTCTGATTCGGCGTCCGACATGGGCTTTCCAGGGCTTTGACTGCCCATTCGGTATAGCCCGGGGGAAACTAACCGATTGTTAAGCGCAATCGGTGAAGCATGCGAAGGACGACGGGGAGAAGCCCTGTAAGGAGAATTCGTGTGCGAGAACTGGCAACCGTCTGGCAGAACCTTGATCCCCGCAGACGCGTGATTGCGGCTCTTGCCACCGTGGCGATGTTCGCGGCGGTTCTGGCGCTGACCAATCTTGCGACCAAGCCGGGGCTGTCGCTGCTTTATGCCGGTCTTGACGGCGATCGATCAGGCGAAGTGCTGGCGGCACTTGATCAGCGCGCCGCTGTCTATGAGGTGCGGGGCACCGCGATTTATGTCGAGGCGACGCGGCGCGACGAATTGCGCATGACGCTCGCGGCCGAAGGTCTGCCCGCCAATAGTGGCACTGGTTACGAGCTTCTCGATTCGCTGTCGGGCTTTGGAACGACATCACAGATGTTCGACGCAGCCTATCTGCGCGCCAAGGAAGGTGAGCTGTCGCGGACGATCTCGGCCCTGCCACAGGTACGGTCCGCGCGCGTTCATATCGCCGATACCCGCGCGCAGGGCCTGCGCAATCGTGCCCGCCCGACGGCCTCGGTCGCGGTGAACACGGCAGCGGGCGGGCTGACCCCTTCTCACGCCAAGGCGCTGAAATACCTCGTGTCTTCGGCCGTTGCAGGCATGTCACCCGACGATGTGTCGGTCATAGACGGCGAAGGTGGCCTGGTGATGGCCGGGGATGAGATCACAGGTCCGGCGGGCGAGGACCGGGCCGAGGCGTTGCGCCGCAATGTCGAACGCCTGCTTGAGGCGCGTGTCGGCTATGGCAACGCGATTGTCGAGGTCGCGGTCGAAACGGTGACCGAGCGGGAGGCGATTACCGAACGCCGCTTTGACCCCGAAAGCCGGGTGGCGATTTCCACCGATACCGAGGAACGCACGACCTCGGCCTCTGACAACGGTTCAAGTGCTGTGACGGTGGCATCGAACCTGCCTGCGGGCGATGCGGGCGGCTCGGACGGATCGTCGCAAAGCCAGAACAGCGAAACCCGCGAACGGACAAATTTTGAAGTGTCGGAGACGACGCGCGAATTGGTGAAAACACCCGGGGCGATCAAAAGACTGACAGTTGCGGTGCTGGTCGATGGCGTCGCGTCAGTCGACGCCGCAGGCGGGACCGTGACCGAACCGCGCAGCGATGAGGAACTGGCCGCCCTGCAAGAGCTTGTGGCCGCAGCGGTAGGCTTCGATGCCGAACGCGGCGATGTCATCACACTGAAATCCATGAGTTTCGAACCGGTCGTTCCGGCCGAGGCCGCGCCGGGCGGGTCGCTCATGGCCGGGCTTGATGTCATGAGCATCGTGCAGCTTGCGGTGCTGGCGCTGGTCAGTCTGGCGCTTGGCCTGTTCGTGGTTCGTCCGATCCTGACCTCGCGCGCGACCCGGCCGCCTGAACTCGCACCCCCGGCGGCGCGGGGACTGCCCGCCGCCGAGACGGAGGCGCTCAGCGGTGAAATTGATGATGGCGACTATGTGCCGGGCGCCTTGTCGGTCGTGTCCCGCGGGGAGGGGGGCGATGGCGATGCCGATCCGGTCGCCCGGCTGCGCAAGATGATCTCGGAACGGCAGGATGAAACGGTCGAGATTCTGCGTGGCTGGATGGAAGACAGTGAAGAGGAGCGTGCCTGATGCCACGCCGGGTTCAGCTTGAGGTCTTTGAACTGACCGACATGACGGACGAACGGGTCGAGCTTGGCCAGGCAGAACTCGAGGAATGCAGGCTTGCCGCCTATGAGCAGGGCTACACCGCAGGGTGGGACGACGCCGTTGCGGCTCAGGACGGCGAGGTTTCACGACTTCGCGCCGAGCTTGGCCGCAATCTTGAGGATATGTCCTTCACCTATCACGAGGCGCACAGCCACGTCCTTCGAACGCTCGAACCGCTTCTCAATGACATGGTGAGTAAAATCCTTCCGGCCATCGCGCGTGAAGCTCTGGCACCGCTCGTTCTGGAGCATTTGCAACCGGTCGCGAAGGACCTTGCCGATCAGCCGGTGTCACTTGTGGCCAATCCGGCCAACCGCGAACTTCTGGAGCGGCTGGTGGTCGCTGATGCGCCGTTCCCTCTGATCTTCGAAGAGGAAGCATCGCTGGGTGACGGCCAAGTCTATCTGAAATTCGGCGCGGATGAGACGCGGATCGATCTCGACGGTGTGATCGAGGCGATTTCTGGCGCTGTTTCCGGCTTCTTCCGGATCGAGAAACATGAGGAGAGACGCCATGGATGACGGTGAAAAGATGACGATCGCCGAAGGCAATCCGTTCACCCAGGTGCCGATCGAAATCACGATTTCCGTCGGCCGGGCGCGCCCGCTTCTGCGTGAACTATTGCGGTTGAAGCGTGATGCGGTCCTGCCTTTGGACAAGAAGGTCGACGATCTGGTGGAGCTTTATGTCGGCGACCGGCTGATCGCGCGTGGAGAGTTGACCGAGCTTGATGGCGAACAGGCCGGTCAGCTTGCCGTGCGTCTGACCGAGGTGGCCGATCTTCAGAACGGTCTCTGAGCGATGAAGCGGATCGCGCTCGCAGCCCTTGGCGGCCTGATCCTGTTGTCGGTGCCCGCGTCAGCGCAGGATCTGACGTTAAGCATGGGCGACCAGACCCTGACCGGCCAGTCGCTTCTTCTGATCGCGCTGGTGACGGTACTCAGCCTCGCGCCCGGACTGGCGGTCATGGTGACCTGCTTTCCCTTCATCGTGACCGTGCTGTCGATTCTCAGGCAGGCGATAGGGCTCCAGCAATCGCCGCCCAATATGCTCATTGTCTCGCTCGCGCTTTTTCTGACCTGGTTCATCATGGAGCCGGTTTTCAACGAAGCCTGGAGTGTCGGGGTCCAGCCGCTGATCGCGGGAAACATTGATCTGACGACGGCCTTTGATCGCGGCATTACCCCTTTTCGAGCGTTCATGTCGGCTCGGATCGAGGCCGATACATTCCTGTCGCTGGCGTCCCTCAGGCCTGAAACCGCGACACTGGCCGATGCAGGGGATGCCCCTTTGTCGCTTCTGGTCCCTTCTTTCATGCTGTCAGAAGTCGCGCGGGCCTTTGAGATAGGTTTCCTGATCTACCTTCCCTTTCTCATCATCGATCTTGTCGTTTCAGCCGTGCTGATGTCGATGGGCATGATGATGGTGCCGCCGGCGGTCGTGGCATTACCCTTCAAGCTGGCCTTTTTTGTCGTCGCGGATGGCTGGTCGCTTATCTCAGGCGCACTGGTGCGCAGTTATTTCTAAAAACATCTGCGCGGAATCCGGCATCGTATGGCGGGAATCGTTGCAACAGCAGGTTCCGGCGCCATCGTGCGGCCCATCCGTGTGTTCGTGTGTTTCGTGACAGCCTTGCCGGGGGCGGTCCTGCGATCCATATGAAGGCGCAACAAGAGCAAGGGTGCCAGAATGTTTCTCCGCGAAAGAGTTTCCGCTTTTCTCGAACGTCCGATGGTTCGGTACGGCATCATCGGCGTGATCCTGTTCAATGCCGCGATCCTCGGGTTGGAGACGTCCGACGCGGCAATGGCGACGGCTGGCAGGCTTTTGCTTCTGCTCGACAGTCTCTGCCTAACAATCTTCGTGGCCGAGATTGCAGCGAAACTCTATGCGCGGCGTCTGACCTTTTTCCACGATGGCTGGAACCTGTTCGATTTTGCCATTATCGCGGTGGCGCTTGTCCCGGCCGGGCAGGGTTTCGCAGTTCTGCGGGTGCTTCGCATTCTCCGCATCCTGCGGGTGATCTCGGTCACGCCCCGGCTCAGGCGGGTGGTCGAGGGGTTTATCACCGCCCTGCCGGGAATGGCATCGGTCTTTCTTCTGATGGGGATCGTGTTTTACGCGGCCTCGGTCATGGCGACGAAGCTGTTCGGCGCCAGCTTTCCCGACTGGTTCGGTACCCTGGGCCGGTCGGGTTATTCGCTGTTTCAGATCATGACGCTGGAAAGCTGGTCGATGGGCATCGTGCGCCCGGTGATGGAGGTCTATCCCTACGCGTGGGCGTTCTTCGTGCCCTTCATCCTGATCACCACCTTCGCGGTTGTGAACCTGCTGGTGGGCCTGATCGTCAATTCGATGCAGGCCGCCCATAGCGAAGAGGAAGTCGCGATAACCGACGCCTATCGGGATGAAGTGCTGATGCGGCTGAAGGCGATTGAGACGCGGCTGGAGGAGCGGGGCTGACGCCGGTCAGGCGCGTTTGCTGGCAACGCTGGCGACGCCGAGTACCTCAAGCACCTTCGCCTCGATATGGGCGGCATCCATACCAGCACTGGCATACATATCCTCAGGGCTCGACTGGTCGATGAACGTGTCGGGCAGAACCATGGAGCGGAATTTCAGGCCGCGGTCGAAGATGCCTTCATCGGCCAGAAGCTGTGCCACATGAGAGCCGAAGCCGCCGATGGCGCCTTCCTCAATGGTGATCAGCGCCTCGTGTTCCGCGACCAGTTTCAGAATTAGGTCGCGGTCGAGCGGTTTGGCAAAGCGGGCATCGGCCACCGTAGGGGCAAGGCCGCGCGCCTCAAGGCTTTCGCGGGCCTTCAGCACTTCGGCGAGCCTGGTGCCGAATGACAGGATCGCAACGCGGCCACCTGTCGCGATGATGCGGCCCTTGCCGATTTCCAAGGGTGCGCCGCGCTCCGGCATGTCGACGCCCACGCCTTCGCCGCGCGGAAAGCGGAAGGCCGAGGGGCGGTCGTCGATGGAGGCGGCGGTGGCGACCATATGGACAAGCTCTGCCTCATCGGCAGCGGCCATGACCACCATGCCGGGCAGGTTGGCGAGATAAGCGATGTCAAAGGCCCCGGCATGGGTGGCGCCATCCGCCCCGACAAGCCCGGCGCGGTCGATGGCGAAACGCACCGGCAACCGCTG
>NZ_JBARVQ010000087.1:0-2510 GCF_049646345.1 Albidovulum sp.
GACACTCGGGGCCAGCTTGTCCATGTCTCAGCACCTGCTATTGTGCGGAAAATCTTGTGACGGAGTTTCGACGATGACCATCCCCGCCCCCGAGACCGAGGTTGTGACCACGTGGAAAGTGGCCTGCGACGGCGGCGAAGGTGCCTTGGGCCATCCGCGCGTCTGGCTGACGATCCCGCATGATACCGGTTTTGTCGAATGCGGCTATTGCGACAAGAAATACGAGATCGACCGCGACCACGCGCATGGCGATCACTGAGCGCTTTCGCAGCACCCGGTTCAGGATTTCTTTGCCGCGGCTTCCTTCATCCGCTTGAGCAGTTCGGCTTTCGATGGCTGTTTGCCAAAGGGGTTCTTGTCGCTTCCCTTGGCGTTATGCTCCTTGTGGCGTGGAGCGTGCTTGGCCGACTTGGCCGCGCCTGATTTTCCGTAATCCATGTCTGTCATGCCTTGAATTGGGGTCCGTGCCGCCAAGGGCCCGGTAATTGTATCGGCAGCGAAGGTCAGGCCGGTATCCCGCCCCATGGACCCCCGCGCCCGTCTCTGCCATATCTCGGGGCGTCCGATACGGGAAGGGGAGTCTGATCATGACATTCGGCAAAGGTTGCCATCTGCATCTGATCGACGGTTCGGCCTATATCTTCCGTGCCTATCACGCCTTGCCGCCCCTGACACGCAAATCGGACGGGCTGCCCATCGGTGCCGTCGCCGGGTTCTGCAACATGCTCTGGTCGCAGCTTTCCAACAACAAGGGCGATGACGCGCCGACCCATATCGCCTGCGTTTTCGACTATTCGTCTAAGACCTTCCGCGATGAGATCTACGACAAGTACAAGGCCAACCGCCCCGAACTGCCCGAAGACCTGCGACCGCAGTTCCCGCTGACGCGGGAGGCGACTAAGGCTTTCGGCGTCGCCTCTCTGGAACTGGAAGGCTACGAGGCCGACGACATCATCGCCACCCTTGCCCGGCAGGCGCGTGAGGCGGGGGGAGAGGTCACGATCATCTCGTCGGACAAGGACCTGATGCAATTGGTCGGCGGCGGTGTCGAGATGTTCGATGCGATGAAGTCCAAGCGCATCGGCGTTGAAGAGGTTGAAGAGAAGTTCGGTGTGAAGCCCGACCGGGTGATCGACGTGCAGGCGCTGGCGGGCGACAGCGTCGACAACGTGCCTGGCGCGCCGGGGATCGGGGTCAAGACGGCGGCCCTGCTGATCAACGAATACGGCGATCTGGAAACGCTGCTGGCACGCGCCGAAGAGATCAAGCAGCCCAAGCGCCGTCAGGCGCTGATCGACAATGCCGATCTGATCCGCATCTCCAAACGCCTCGTGACGCTTGATGACCAGACGCCGGTCGAATGGACACTGGACGAGCTGGAGGTTCGGGACCCCGAGGCCGAGCCGCTGATGGCGTTCCTGTCCGGGATGGAGTTCCGCACGCTGACCAAACGCGTGGCCGACGCGCTGAAGGTAGAGGCCCCGGCGATCCCCGACGCGCCTGCGGTCCCGGTCACGCACGCGGCGGAAGGTGAGGCCCCGGCGCCTGAGCAGCCCGCTTTCGATCATGCGAAATACGAATGCATTCGTGACGCGGCGGCGCTGAACCGCTGGATCGATCTGATCCGCGAGCGGGGATATGTCGCCGTCGATACCGAGACGACGAGCCTTGACGAAATGCGGGCCGAACTGGTCGGCATTTCGCTTTCGGTCATCCCCGGCGCGGCTTGCTACATCCCGCTTGGTCACAAGCAGGGTGGCGGCGATCTTTTCGGGTCGAATGACCTCAGCGAAGGCCAGATGGGGCTGGATGAGGCGCTGGGCCTTCTGAAACCGGTACTGGAGGACGATGCGATCCTCAAGATCGGCCAGAACATGAAATATGACTGGAAGATCTTTGCCCGTCACGGGGTCCGGGTGGCGCCCATCGACGATACGATGCTGATGTCCTATGCGATGCATGCAGGCCATCACAATCACGGCATGGACCTGTTGTCCGAGCGTTATCTGGCCCACAAGCCGATCGAGATCAAATCGCTGCTGGGTTCGGGCAAATCGGCCATCACCTTTGATCGTGTGCCGATCGACGAAGCGGTAAAATACGCGGCCGAGGATGCCGATATCACGCTCCGCCTGTGGCAGGCCTTCAAGCCGAACCTGCACCGGGTGAAGGTGACAACGGTCTATGAAACGCTGGAACGCCCGCTTGTGCCGGTGCTTGCGGATATGGAGATGGCCGGCATCCGCGTCGATGGTCAGGTCCTGTCCCGCATGTCGAATACCTTCGCCCAGAAAATGGCGGGGCTTGAGGCTGAAACGCAAGAGATTGCCGGTCAGCCCTTCAATGTGGGCAGCCCCAAACAGCTGGGCGAGATCCTGTTCGACACGATGGGGGTCGAAGGCGGGCAAAAGGGCAAGACCGGCGCCTATGCGACCGGGGCGGATGTGCTGGAAGACATCACCACGCTGGAGGATGTGAACCCCGCTGCCGCGCGGCTGGCAGCGACGGTG
>NZ_JBARVQ010000088.1:0-3504 GCF_049646345.1 Albidovulum sp.
GATAGGCAAAGCCCATCTCATCCTTCGTGACCGTCCGCACAGTTCCGTCCCGCATCACCACCGTGGCCTGAACGAAGTGATCGGCGGTGTAGGAGCCATAGCAGCCCGCATTCATCCGCACCGCCCCGCCAATGGCACCCGGAATGGTCCGCAGGAAGGTCAGATCCACCCCCGCCTCGGCCGCCTTGCGGGCCACATGCGCATCCAGTGCCGCCGCCCCGGCCGTCACACGGTTGCCCTCGATGGCAATCCCGTTGAAGCCGCGCCCAAGCCGGATCACCACACCCCTGATACCGCCATCCCGCACGATCAGGTTCGACCCGACGCCCATCGGAAAGACCGGGATATCATCGGGCAAGCCCGCCAGAAACGACCGCAGGTCATCGATATCCGCAGGCTGAAACAACCACTCCGCCGGCCCGCCGACGCGAAGCCAGGTCAGATCAGCCAAGGGCCGGTTAGGGGTCAGCGTACCCCGGACAGAGGGAAGCGTTGTCATGCAATCTGGTTAGAACGCGGCCGGAAGGGCCGCAAGTGGGAACCGGGCATTTCTTCCCCGCCGCTTCCTGACGAGACTGCGGGAGGACAGCATTGCGGGAGTTTGCGGACATAGCCCTAAGCACAACGCAAGCCGGGAGAGTGCCTGCCCGTGGGGTGGCGCAGTGACGGGCATTCGGGGTGCTTTATGGCAGCAAAGCCCCTCTGATCTCATGCGATGCGCGCGGCCGCAAAAGCGCCAGCCCGCCGGGACGGGCAGGCGCTCGCCCGGCGCGCTTCGCGCTTGTCCCCGGGCGAAGAGGAAGACCCGCCAAGGTCCGCAACGGGCGCGAAGCAAACCACTCCCTGCCCATCCCCAAATGAAAACGGCCCCGGATCGCTCCGGGGCCGTCTTGGTCAACTCACAGGATCAGTGGGCGTGGCCCTTGTCCCAGTCGCTCTGCTTCGGGAGCTGTTCGAACGTATGCTCCGGCGGCGGCGACGGCAGGGTCCATTCCAGCGTATCGGCCCAGGGGTTCCAGTAGTTCGCTTCCGTCACCCGCTTGCCCGCACGAAGCGTGTAGAACACGATGACGATGAAGAAGATGAACGAGGCGAACGAAAGGAACGCGCCCATCGACGAGATGTAGTTCCAGTGCGCGAACGCCTCCGGATAGTCGATATAGCGGCGCGGCATGCCCTGACGGCCAAGGAAGTGCTGCGGGAAGAAGGTCAGGTTCGCACCGATGAACATCATCCAGAAATGCAGCTTGCCTGCCCATTCCGGATACTGACGACCCGACATCTTGCCGAACCAGAAATAGATACCGGCAAAGATACCGAAGACCGCACCAAGCGACATCACGTAGTGGAAGTGCGCCACGACGTAGTAGGTGTCGTGATAGACCCGGTCGACAGGGGCCTGGCTCAGCACCACGCCGGTCACGCCGCCGACGGTGAAGAGGAACAGGAACCCGAAGGCCCAGAGCATCGGCGTCTTGAACTCGATCGAGCCGCCCCACATCGTCGCGATCCAGCTAAAGACCTTGATGCCCGTGGGCACCGCGATCACCATCGTCGCCAGCATGAAGTAGCTCTGCTGGGTCAGCGACATGCCGACCGTGTACATGTGGTGCGCCCAGACGACAAAGCCGAGCGCCCCGATCGCCACCATCGCATAGACCATCGGCAGATAGCCGAAGATCGGCTTTTTCGCGAAGGTCGCGATGACGTGGCTGACAATCCCGAAGGCCGGCACGATGATGATGTAGACTTCCGGATGACCGAAGAACCACAGGATGTGCTGGTAAAGGATCGGGTCACCACCGCCCGAGGGCTGGAAGAAAGTGGTGCCAAAGTTGCGGTCGGTCAGCAGCATGGTGATCGCACCCGCCAGAACCGGCAGGCTGAGAAGGATCAGCCAGGCCGTGACGAAGATCGACCACGCGAAAAGCGGCACCTTGTGCAGCGTCATGCCCGGTGCGCGCATGTTCAGGAAGGTGGTGATCATGTTGATCGCGCCGAGGATCGAAGAGGCGCCCGAAACGTGCACCGCGAAGATCGCGAGGTCCATCGACCAGCCCTGTTCGCTGGTCGAGAGCGGCGGATAGAGCACCCAGCCCACGCCCGATCCGGACTGACCGTTGCCGCCCGGGGCCAGTATCGACGCAACACCCAACGCAACACCGGCCACGAACATCCAGTAGCTGAGGTTGTTCATCCGGGGGAAGGCCATGTCCGGCGCACCGATATGCAGCGGCATGAAATAGTTGCCGAAACCGCCGAACAGCGCCGGGATGACCACAAAGAACATCATCAGGACGCCGTGATAGGTCACCATCACGTTCCAGACATGGCCATTCGGGGTGCAGACCGCGTCGGACGCGAAGAATCGCGCACCTTCAAGGCACATATACTGTACGCCGGGCTCCATCAGCTCCATGCGCATATAGACGGTGAAGAGCACCGAGATGAGCCCCACGGCGGCAGCCGTGAAGAGGTAAAGGATACCGATATCCTTGTGGTTGGTGGACATGAACCAGCGGGTAAAGAACCCGGGGTGTCCATGATCACCGTGGCCATGAACGGCTGCGTCGGCCATGCTGTTCTCCCATTCCATGCACGGGGGGCACCGGCCGTTTCACCGATACCTCGTCCGGCCCCGTAATAGTGGGCGTTTGCAGCTTGGGCAATCCACCAAGCCGTCGGGAACAGGAAAAATTGCCGCACCCGACGCGTCCCGTAGCGCAAACCGCGTGATGGCGCGGCTCCCCTCCCCCTTCGTGGGGAGGGGATGGGGGTGGGGGGCCTCCGCCCCCGCCGCCCGTCTTACTCGGCCGCAAGCGAGGCGAGATAGGCAGCCATGTCTTCCTGACCCTTGGTCAGCTTGAAGGTCATCTTGGATTTCGCCGCCGCATCGCCCGATTTGTCCTGCACCCAGGCCTTGGGATCGGTGACATAGGCGGCCAGTTCCGCCTCATCCCAGACAAGGCCACCTTCACCGATGGCGACGAGCGAGTCGCCATATTTGAAATCGGTGGAGCCGACGGCGCGGCCGATCACGCCATAAAGGTTCGGGCCGGTCTTGCCGCCCTTCTGAATCTCGGTGCCGTCATCGGCCACGATCATGTGGCAGGCCTTGCACTTCTTGAAATCCGATTCGCCCTTGGCGGCATCGCCTTCGGCAAAGGCGGGCGCGGCCAGCGCCAGAAGCGCGGCGGTCGGGGCGAGCAACTTGGTGAACATCACATATCCTCTTTCGTCGTTGGTCCGGTCGCGCAGCAGACTGCGTCACGCGCTCATACCATGGCTGATCTAGGGGTGACTTGCGATAAGTCAAACGCCCATAAGCGCAGGCCGGGCGACAGACCCGGCACCACACAAGCCGGGCGGGCGCCTGCCCGTGGGGTGGCGCGGAAAGCGTTGTTCAGGGCGCTTTATACCCGCAAAGCCCCCCTGACCTCGTGCGATGCACGCGGCCGCCAAAGTGCCAGCCCGCCGGGACGGGCAGGCACCCGCCCGGCGCGC
>NZ_JBARVQ010000089.1:0-1745 GCF_049646345.1 Albidovulum sp.
AGGGCAAGCACTGCCGTTGCGTAAACGAACTGCTTAACGAACATCGAGAAAACCTTCCTCGGGTGTAATGGACGTGATGGCATACGCAGCCCCAAGTGATGCAATAAGCGACACCACAAGCGTCGCGCCGGCGCTTGCGAGAAACTCGGTCATAGACAATCTGGCAAGCGCTTCGTCCACCCTGAAGGTGCTGGCAAGCGCGATATTCAAAAGGCCGGTGAGCAGGGCATAGAGACAGACGGATAGCACCCAGCCCACTGTACCAATAAGTGCAGCCTGCGTAGCGGGCAGAAGAAACGCCTGGGTTTGGCTCAAACCGCCGACACGCAGAAGGCTGATCGGTCGTCGATTCCGGCTGATAGCTGCCCACAAGCTTGCCGTGAAGGTGATCGCGACACCGAGCAGGCCAACAATGGCAACTGTATTAAACCCGCTATTCAGTGCGTTTCGCAGCGATAGCAGATCGGCGGCCTTCTCAAGTGACGCTCCGGAGGCATAACCACTACGGGCCAAATCTTCGACAAGCCGAAATGCGCCATCGACATCCGTCGCATAAAGCCTGACCAGAGGGAACTTTTCCGGATCGGGATAACTTTCACGCGACGGGTTGAGGTCAGTGCCATCCACGTCACCATGAGTCCAGTCCTGCAACAGAAACAGATCACCCGTTTCCAGCAGCGCACCGGTTCGGCCCCAGACACCAGCGGGTAGTATGCCGCTTACGGTAAAGGTAAGATAAGCGCCATCCGGTTCCGAATTGTTCGGTCGCATCAACACTTCAACCAGATCACCAACTTCAAGACCCCCAAGCTGGCCGTCGAGAGCCGCGGACAAGACCAGTTCGCCTCTTGCTGGCGGCTCAACTCCGTCACCAAGATACGGGTCTCCCGCCCCTGTTGCCAGCAGCGTCACATTCCTAACCAGCGGGCCGCCATTGACCGGCACAGCAAAATCAGACTGCACCGCAAGTTGGATCGGGTGCGCCCCGATATATCGGACATCTGGGTGCTGACGAAGCTCTTGTACAAATTCAGCCGAAAAGCTGTCTTGCCCGACAAACTGGATTCGTAGGTCCTCAGGATTTTCCAGAAGGGCCTGGGTGCGGTCCTCAATATATCCGTTCTTGATGCCCAGAATAATTAAAAGCGGTACCAACAACGCCGCTAGTCCGAATATCTGACAAAGCGTGGCAACCCGTGCATGGCGTAAGTCGGCAAAGGCCAATCGACAAATTAACGGTACTTTCATCATGCGGTCTCAAACACGGATCTACGGTTGGATTTCGGACCGGTTTCAGTCACAATTATCTTATTGAATGCGTAAGTTGTTACGAGGTGCAATTGATGGGTCGCAAGTATGATCGCAGCACCGGAGCGGTCCGCCAGTCTGATAAGGCTTTCCATGACCCGACTGGCGTTTTCCGCGTCGAGCGCCGCTGTTGGCTCATCCGCCAGAATTAACGCTGGCCTCTGCGCCAAAGCGCAAGCCACCGCCGCACGTTGTCGCTGGCCACCGGAAAGCCCAGCAGGCAACGCATCAAGAACTTCGTCAAGATCCAGCATCGTTATCAACAAGTCGATTTCATTGACCGGCAGTGCACCCGCCAGCTCAGCGCTGCACAGGATATTCTCGCGAATTGTCAAAAACTCCAGCAATCCATCCCGTTGCGGTAGGTAAGTAACACAGCGCGCGCGCAGCATGCTGAGAAGTGCCTGATCGTTTTTTTGCCATGCCCGGGATACGTC
>NZ_JBARVQ010000090.1:0-5119 GCF_049646345.1 Albidovulum sp.
TTCTCCGGTCGTCTGGATCGGCATCGGCCGGGCGATGACGAACCCCTGCACATGGCTGCAGCCCAGCTGCGACAGCATCGCGTGTTCGCCGATGGTTTCCACACCTTCGGCGAGGGTTTGCAGGCCCAGCCGATCGGCCATCGACAGGACGGCGGCAACCATGCGTTGCTGCGACGGGTCGGTATCGACCTGGGTCACATAGGACCGGTCGATCTTGATCCGGTTGACGGCAAACCGCCGGATCGAGGCGATGGAGGCATGGCCGGTGCCGAAATCGTCCAGATCGACGGGGCAACCCATCTTCGAAAGTGCCGCGATATTGCGGACGATGATGTCGTCGGCGGTTTCTGCGGCCACGGTTTCCAGAATCTCGATCGTAAGGCGGTCGGGCGTGAGGTCGAAGCGGTCAAGCTGCCATTTCAGTTTGCTGACCAGCGCCGGGTCACGCAATTCATCGCGCGAGAAGTTTACAGAGACGCCCGGTACGTCGAGACCGGCCGCATCCCACTGCCGCATGGCCGACAAAGCATGGCTGAGCATGACCTCACCCAGCCGTTCACCCAGCCCGGCATCGAGAAGCGCGGGCAGGAAATCCGACGGCGAAAGAACGCCACGCTGCGGATGCTGCCATCGGGCCAGCGCCTCAAAGCCGGATATGTCACCGGTATCGGTCGAAAGCTGTGGCTGAAAATAGGCGACGATTTCACCGGTTTCCAACGCGGCGCTGACACGCCGCTGCAATTCGTCATGGGCCGCTGTTGCGGTGGCGATGTCGGGCGAATAGGCACGGATCGTCCCCGGGCCGTTGCGCAAAGCGGTCATGAGCGCCGCCTCTGCCGCCGCAAGCAAGGATTGCCCGGTTCTGCCGGGCGAGCGGCCGGACAGGCAGAACCCGACCGAGGCGCTGACATAGACCGTAGTCGCGTCAATGCTGAGCGGTTCCGCGACCGCCGCCTTGAGGCGCGCCGCGACCTGGATCGCGGTTTCCAGGTCCATACGCCGACCGGGCGCCATCGCTATCGCGAAACTGTCCCCGTTGGCGCGGGCAAGGATATCGTCATCCCGCAGCACGCTGCGCAACCGCTCGGTCACCTTGCGCAAAACGACCTCATGCGCGTTGTGTCCGAACGCTGTGCGAATACGCTGCGGATCGTCCAGCCCGACAACCACACAGGCCGTCGAACGGCCGGTTTCTTCCTCGATAAAAAAGCCCTGATCCAAGGCATCGCATACGACAGTGGCCGGCGGCAGACCGGTCACGACATCGATCATGCGCGTGGGCTGCGGCGGTGCAGATCGCTCCGGACGCCGGGCCAGCAAGGCAAGTGGCGCGCCCGTCGCGGCAAAGAGCACAACCCCCTCAAGACCGAACCACAGCCAGGCAAGGAAGAGAGCAGGGCACAGAACCAACACTTCAGGCCGCGTCAGTTCTGCCCAGATCCCGGACAAAGCTGTGTCGCGTTGAAACCGAACCATGGCGGGCCCTTTCGTCAGCGGGCCACCAGACCGGCCCCGTTCAAGGTGACGCTAGGGGCCGCAAGTGAGCGCGAAGTTAATCCTCGCCGGAGAAAACCTGAGGAATTTCACTAAAATCCGATCTTTCCGATGCGATGGCCAGACCGGCAAAGTCGAAGAGCTTCGGGTCAAGCAGATGCGAGGGCCGCGCATTCATCAAGGCCCGGAACATCACCTGCCGCCGCCCGGGGCTGCGTGCCTCCCAGCCGTCGAGGATCTGCTTGACCTGCTGACGCTGCAGCCCGTCCTGCGATCCGCAGAGGTCGCAGGGAATGATCGGATAGTTCATCGCACGCGCGAACTTCTCGCAATCGGCCTCGGCCACGAAGGCCAGCGGGCGATAGAGGAAAAGATCGCCATCCTCGTTCACCAGCTTTGGTGGCATCGTCGCCAGCCGTCCGCCGTGGAAGAGGTTCATGAAGAAGGTCTCAAGGATATCGTCGCGGTGATGGCCGAGGACGACCGCCGAACAGCCCTCTTCCCGCGCGATGCGGTAGAGGTTGCCGCGCCTCAGCCGCGAACAGAGCGAGCACATCGTGCCGCCCGGCGCGATCTTGTCGGTGACGATGGAATAGGTGTCGGCATATTCGATCCGGTGTTCGACGCCCATCTTCGTCAGGAACTCCGGCAAGACCGTCGCCGGGAAACCGGGCTGGCCCTGATCAAGATTGCAGGCCAGAAGCTCGACCGGCAGCAGACCGCGCCATTTCAACTCATGCAGCACGGCAAGCAACGTATAGCTGTCCTTGCCACCCGACAGGCAGACCAGCCAGCGTGCGCCGCGTTCGATCATGCCGTAGGCTTCAATCGCCTCGCGCACCTCGCGCACGATCCGCTTGCGGAGTTTCTTGAACTCCGTCGAGCCGGGCGCGCCGTGGAACAGCGGATGGATATCGTCAAGATCATCAAGCATGGCATCTGCGATACTGCATCACCTGTGTTGCGGCAAGATGGGGCGAACTGCACGGATTTGATGCCGGGCGGATCAGGGAGCTGACGTTGCGGACATTACAGCGCGTGCAACATAAGCCGGGCGGGTGCCTGCCCGTGGGGTGGCGCAGCGACCTGTATTCGGGGTTCTTTATGCCCGCAAAGCCCCTCTGACCTAATGTGAAGCACATGGCCGCAAAAGCGCCAGCCCGCCGGGACGGGCAGGCGCTCGCCCGGCGCGCGTCGCGCTTGATTCCGGGCGAAAGGGATGGATTGGCCCTATGCACAGGCCCGTCTTTGAAAAACGCCGGTTTGATGGCATCCTTGCCGCATTGATCCAGCAATTTATCGGAGAAAGTCATGGACTACATATTCGTTGCGCGCAGCAAGAAGGGGGGCGGGTTCGGCGACGATCCGGCGACCAGCCATTTCGTCGCCGTGCCGGGCAATGCCAACGCCATCCTCTACAAACACAAGATCAAAAAGAACGACTGGCGCAAGGCGGTGATGGATGCGGCGCAGGGCGGCACCCCCAATCCGATGACGACGGGCGATATCGTCTTCTACGTCCACGGTTTCAACAATTCGCAGAAGACGGTGCTGGAGCGGCACCGCAAGATCAAGAAGGGTCTGGCCGCGCAAGGGTTCAACGGTGTTGTCGTCAGCTTTGACTGGCCAAGCGGTGACGTGGCGCTCAACTACCTTGAGGACCGCGACAAGGCCAAGGCGGCGGCGCATCAGCTTGTGACCGAAGGGATCGCGCTGTTTGCGAAATTGCAGGAACCCGATTGTCGGGTCGACATGCATATCCTCGCTCATTCGATGGGCTGTTTCGTGGTCCGCGAAGCGTTTGACGATGCAGATGACAGGACCGCAATCGCGGCGCGAAGCTGGGCGGTCAGTCAGGTCATGTTGCTCGCAGCGGACCTTTCCGTACATTCGCTGGACGCAGGAAATACGCGGTCCTTCGCGCTATACAAGCACTGTGCCCGGCTGACCAACTACTACAATCCGCGCGATGAGGTCCTGTCCGTTTCGGCGGTCAAGCGCGCGGGCGTGGAGCGGCGCGCCGGGCGGGTCGGGCTGGACAAACCGCCGACCGACAAGGCAGCCAATGTCTATTGCGGTGAGCATTTCAAGACGGCCTATCCCAAACTGCCGGTCGATGCGCAGCAGTCCCACGCATGGTATTTCGACGATGAGGTGCTGATGCAGGATGTGTTTTACACGATCAGCGGCGGTCTGGACCGGAACGAATTTCCGACGCGGGGCGTGACGGATCAGGGCAATCTGTCACTCCAGAAACCAGAAAGTTAATCCTGCCCGCGACGTGGCGGCACCGGATCATAGCCCGACCCGCCCCAGGGATGGCATCGTGCGATGCGTCGGGCCGCCAGCCAGCTGCCCTTGATCCCGCCATGTTTGTCCAGCGCCTCCAGCGCATAGGCCGAACAGGTCGGTTGATAGCGGCAGGATTGTCCGACCCAAGGGCTGAGGATCAGCCGGTAAGTGCGGACGGGCAGGGCGAAGATGTGGGCAAGCGGGCTCACTTTACTGTCCCGTGGACATGGTCAAGGGCGCGGTTCAGATCGCGTTGCATCTCGGCAAAGTCGCGGGTTGCGGTCACTTCTGGTCTGCCGACCAACACGTAATCCCAGCCGGGTCGGCCCTTGGCGGTCAGGACAATCCGGGCGATTTCGCGCAGGCGTCGCTTGGCGCGGTTGCGGGCGACGGCATTGCCGACCTTTTTCGAGCAGGTATAGCCGATGCGGATCAGATCCGGATCCGGTTCGCCCTCGCGCCGTTCGCGGGCCTGCAAAAGGAAACCGGGCGATCCGCGCCGCTTGGCCTGTGCGGCCTTCAGGAAATCGGCGCGTTTTGAGAGGACCTTCAGACAAACGGAAACCGCCGGTGGCTGATCCGCGCCCCGGCCGAGCTGGCCTTGCACGGGTGCCTCCGGCGGTGTCATGCCGTTGACTTTCTGTCTGGCCTCAGGCCGAAAGAACCTTGCGGCCCTTCGCGCGGCGTGCATTCAGGATCTTGCGGCCGGCTTTGGTAGCCATGCGCGCACGGAAACCGTGCCGACGGGCGCGGACGAGGTTCGACGGTTGAAATGTGCGCTTCATCGCTGCAACTCCGGTACGGTGGCCCAAAGCCCGGATGGGATTCGAAGGCCGGTATCATTCGAAGCCCGGCTATTAGACGGGCGGTCGTGGCAAGTCAACTCGCCCGGACGGTTTTTTTGCGCGGCTCGGCGCCTCAGACCTGATGATTTCGCGGCCCGGACCGCGTTCGGACGCGACAGAGGTTTAATCATCCGCAACGAATGCCTATTCTTGTGCTGACTGCAGAATGCAAGCGGATTTCAACCGGGGTTCAACCCGGCTCGGCGCATCAGGGGAACGAAACCAGCCATGCTGTTCAACACGCTGTCCGGCCGCTTCCTGCTCCTGACTGCAGCCTTCGTCATGGTGGCGGAAATCATGATCTTTGTGCCGTCGGTTGCGCGGTTCCGCGAAGACTACATCATGTCGCGGCTGGAACGGGCGCAGATCGCCTCTCTCGCGCTGCTCGCGACGGACGGGATGATTGATGAAAACCTAGAACGCGAGCTTCTGGCCAATGCCGAGGTCTACAACGTTGTCCTGCGTCGGGACGAGGTACGCCAGTTGGT
>NZ_JBARVQ010000091.1:0-4485 GCF_049646345.1 Albidovulum sp.
GCGTCGTCACAGTCGGGCGCGAGGGCGATATCCTCGTAAATGGCGGCGACCTTAGGGGCATCGTCCGCTTCGACCGCGGCAACGGCTGCATCATATTGCGGGCAGGCCAAGGCACCGCCGGAGCAAAGGCAGAGCGCAAGCGCACCCAGACCGAACTGGCGGGGTGATGGGTGGGAACTGAGCGTACGCGGCATGTCGGGATGCTCCTTTTCCGGTTCAGGGAATGATTTCGTAAGGCAGGTAGGTGGCCGACCATTCGGTGGCCGCAGATCCGGACCCGTCAGCCTGCAGCCTCAGCAGATCCTGCGCGATCTCGTAAAGATACTGACCGGCATTCGGCACCGGCCCGCCTTCAAGGTTTTCAGGCAGGATGGCAGTCAGGCGCGGCAGATCGTCTTCGATGAAAAGCCCCAACAAAAACCCCGCGCCCGCCGGTTCGGTGACGCGGACCGTCAGCGGCACGCCATCGGCGCTGTTGCCGTTCGGAATGGTCAGTGTCTCGCCCGCCTGCATCCGGGTCGCGCCGTTCCGGGCAAGGCTGGAGGGGAAGACCTGCGCCAGCTCGCCCTTTGGATTGACATCCAGCAAGACCAGCGTGCCGGGCCGTTCGGCGGTGGCGGTGGCGGTGAATGACACGATATCACCGACCTTCAGCGGCCCGTCCTGCGACAATTCAAGCCGCAGATTGGCGCCATTGCTGGGGGTGAAAAGGTCCGTCACAAAGCCGAGCGTGTCAGAGAGGTTAAGGTTCTTTTCCGCAAGCGCCGAAACCGGCAGCGGTTTCTCCTCGGGGCGGGTTTGGGCCGGAGGTGCCGCTTTCGCGGCTTCCAGCGCAGCATCTTGCAAGGGGCCCGAAAAATTCGGGATCAGCGCCCCGCCCGCACCGCCGCAATCCGCATTGGCCCGGCACCATTCCTCGGACCGCGCGCGCAGATGGGTCAGAAGTTCGGAATTGCTGATCGTGCCATTGCCATTGGCATCGGCCGCGTCATTGCCAAGCGCATCGATAAAGAGCCGGGTGAACACGCCCTGACCGGAGGTTTCCCAGGCGAACTGATCCGGCGCGGCGGCATTCCACACTGCCCGCTCGGTCTCGCCCATACCGAAAGGATCGGCGGACAGGGCCGTGCCACCCGACCCATTGGCATCAAGCGCCACGCTGCGCCCCGTCGCCAAAGTGCCGGTCAGATCGGTCGCATCGCTGCGAAAGGACGCGTCGATCACAACCGTCACCTGCCGTTCGGCCAGCAGGTCGAGAATATCGGCGATTGTATCGCGCGGAAGATTGCCGAGAATGCCGGGCGCGTCATGGGCCAACAACACATCTGTCGGTTCTGCACCGGGGATAGTCAGCCGCGACCCGAGCCCGGCGAAGTAGAAGACGACCCGATCGCCAGAAGCCGACTGACCAACCAGCCGGTCGATGATCGTCTGCATGATCGCATCGGCAGATGCCTCGGCGCCGGTCAGCAGGGTGATGCCTTCGGCGGCAAACCCCATCTTGTCGGTCAGGAAATCCGCAAAATTCCGCGCATCCGCGACGGCACCGGTCAGAGGTACGGCCAGAGACAGACCGGGATAGTCATCGATGCCGATGACCAGCGCCTGATCGGCCGCAAAGACCGGGGCTGTGGTGGCAATCGCCAGCACCGTCAGGCCAGTTCTGAGGCCAAGGGCGTTCATTTCCACGCCTCCAGATCGCGGGCGCAGCGAAAGCCGAAATCGACGCCGGGGGCGTTTTCGGGCACTGCGAGCCGCGCCGAGATGCGCAGGTCCGCCGGGTTGGCTGAATTCCACGACCCGCCCTTCAGGACGGCCCCGTCCTCGGCCAGAACCCATTCGCGGGCATTGCCGGATAGGCCGATGAACCCTGCCTGATTGCCATGACCGGCAGTCAAGACAGGTTGCGGCAACCGCATCGCGGGATCCGACGCCCCACGCCAGACGATCGCATCGGCGGACCACGGGCCGAAGGGGAACGCAACATCCGCGCCGCCACGTGCGGCGAACTCCCATTCTGCCTCGCTCGGCAGACGCCCGGAGGCCCAGGCACAATATGCGGCAGCATCTTTCATGGACACATTTGTAACCGGCAGGCCGGGGGTTGTTTCGTATGTCGTATTTTTTCCGCCGGGTGCGTGCCAGCTGAAGCCACCATCGATGAACCGCGCCTCACCGCTGCTGGTCAGCGCCACGATACGCCCGCCCTGCTCGGCCTCGGTGACATAGGCCGTGTCGGCCACGAAGCGCGCGAAGTCGGCGGCGCTGACCTCTGTCCGGTCAAGGTCGAAAGGCGCAACTGTCGCAATGCGCGCGGCTTCATCTGCCGGGCGCGCGGGCGGGCAGCTCGACGCCGGGATTGGCGCCTGATTGCGGCAGAGTGCCACTGCCTCGGCCAGACGTTCTGCACTGTCGCCCAGGCTTACCTCACGCAGGGCGGCATCTGGCGCGCCGGTGGACGGGGCTGCATCGGATGTCTTGGCCGTGGCAAAGGCGCGCTCGGCGGCCTTGAAGAGTTTTGAAGCATCGGCAAAAGAGCCTGCCGTGAACGCCGCTTCGGCGCGGCGTTCCAGCCCGAGGGCCAGCACATATCCGGCACTGCCGCTTTCTGCCTCGGCGGCGGATTTCGCAGCGCGCGCAGCGCGTTGCGCCTCAATAGCGGCGGATTGCAATTGCGCCAGAACCGCGCCGAACCCCTCCGCCGCGCCGGTCCAGTGCCCGGCGGCAATCTCCATCTCTCCGCCGTCCTGCGCTGTCACAGCCTTGGCGGCGCGCGCACTGGCCTCAGCGTAGCTTTCCAGACCTTCGCCCCCGGCCAGCCGCGCCGCCTCTTCCGCCGTGATCGCGGCGTCCTCTGCCTGCCGCGCGGCGGCGATGGCAGCCTCAATGGCGGCAATCGCCCCTTTGGCGTCCTTCACAGCGATTTCCGCCGATCCCATCACGGCATCGGTGTCGTCACCGGCAAACGCAGTCTCGGCCGCCTTGTGGGCCGTCTCTGCGCTGGTCAGACTCTCAACGGAGGCGCCAGAGGCCCGGTCGCCGCCCCTCAGCCGGGCTTCGGTCACAAGCCGGTCAGCCCCAATCAAAGCCTCAGCTGCGGATTTGATCGCACCGATCCGGGCCTCATTGTCCCGAAGCTCGGATTGCAACGCGGCCCGGCTTAGCATCGCCAGCATCAGCGTATCGTTCGTGGCGTTGTTTTCGACGAAGTAATAGACCGCCGCCGCCGTGCTGATCAGGAACCCGCCAAAGAGCGCAATTGCCGTGGTGCGCGACACTCCATCGCCGCCCGACTGCGGCATCATGGCCGAGGCCATGGCGATATCGGGCGACGGCGATGTGCTGGTGCGCGAGGGCTCGCCCCCGCCGATGCCGACACTCGGATTGGCAACGACCGACCGGAACGCCTTCAGCGCGGCTTCTGCCGAACTGTAGGGTGCTGCATTGGCCAGACGCCCGGTCATGCGGGCCAGAAGGCGGCTGATCTGCTCGCCGCTCGGATGGCCCTCGCGGAACAACTCTTCGGCAATTGGTGCGGCAGTTTCCTCGCCCAGGATCGCGGTCACAATGCGTTCATTGTCCTGCGCCTCTGCCACACCGGTCAGCACCTTTTCCGCGCCATGCGGCCCCAGAAGGATGCGGTAGCCGATCATACCCGCCGCATAGATGTCATCGACCATCCGCATCTGAGAATTGTTGATCACGTGGCGCGACTGATAGGCGGGCGGCAGGCGCGTCACCCTCGTCGTCCGGCCGCCCGAAAATGTGAAATCGCAGAGCCGCAAGGCACCATCGGCACTTTCCCGGCGCACCGCGTCGGGGTTGAGGTTGCCATGCACGATTGCCGCCGAATGCAATGCCGCCAGACCGTCGAGGATCTCGTCGAAGATCTGCAACCGCGCCTCGGCCGAGCGTGTATCGAACGCATCGTCGAAGACTGGCACCGGGCAACTCAGGAGCGCCAGCGCCGGTGTCTTGCGGAAGGCGCGCGAGGCAAGCAGGCGTTCGGTCGATTGCAGGCGCGAGGTTGTCAGTTTGCCGAAGCGCTCGAATTCCTTGCCGATCCCGGTGCAGGCGGTGTCGTCGCCCGCCACTGCGAAACTCGGCGTGTAGATGTCGACCGGCGCGCCGTTCTGCTTGCGGATGCCGGTCAGGACAGCGCAATCACCGATGGTTTCGCGCAAGGTCACACCGTTGAAATACTGCGACAGGGCCTCTTGCAGGCGGGTGTCGATGACGTTGTTGGCAGTGTCGTTCATGGGGACTCCCGATCGAAGATCAGCTCTGTCCGCCCCACAATTCCAAAATGGCCAGATCGAGGCGGGCTGCTGACAGAATAGGGCAATCGCCATTGCCGACCGGCAAAACGTATTCTAAACGACGCAGGCTGCCGGATGCCTCCAAAGCCTTGTTTTCAAGCAATAAAAGATGGGCATCAGCGATCAGGGCAAGGACTTTCCCGGAAAGTTCGATCTTGACCTCCGT
>NZ_JBARVQ010000092.1:0-2550 GCF_049646345.1 Albidovulum sp.
GCGGGCCGCCCCGCGCACGCGACATGTCTCGCCGTCTTCGCATGGCGAAGACGGCTCGGATCGGCACCGTGCCTTGCGGCTTTCGCCATTTCTTAACCGGCCTGCGCTTAGCCTGACCCCGGATAAGGGAAAGGCTAGGCATGCACGGGCTGGTGAATCGCTCAATTCAGTGCTTTCTGCGCGATACCTATGGCGGGGATGTCTGGACCGCTGTTGCGGCGGAGGCCGGTCTGGACGCGCAGGGGTTTGAGGCGCTTCTGAGTTATGAGGACCGTTTGACCGATGCGGTCGTCGATGCCGCCGCAGGGCGGCTTTCCAAGCCGCGCGATGCGTTGTTCGAAGATGTCGGCATCTATCTTGCGGGCTTGGAACCGCTCCGGCGCCTTTTGCGTTTTGGCGGTGTCGACTATGTCGATTTTCTGCAATCGCTCGATGAACTGCCCGACCGGGTGCGGCTTGCCGTGCCGGAACTGGACATGCCGGATCTGCGGCTGGTCCCGGCCGGGCCGGGGCGATTCACGCTGGTCTGCCGGGCGCCGCATGCGGGCTTTACCGCGGTTCTTGCCGGTGTGCTGAGGGCGATGGCCGACGATTACGGGGCGCTCGTCCTGATCGAGGCGGGCGGTTCGGATGCTGATCCGGACACGGTCAGCATCGAGCTTCTTGAAGCGCAGTTCGCATCGGGCCGACGGTTCGATCTGGCCCGGCCGGAGCATATCTGATGGACGGCAATCCGCATTCCGATATCGCCGCTTTGCCGGTCGCCGAGCTTGGGCGGCTGATGCCGATGTATATCTGGGTTGCGCCCAGCGGGCATATCCGCGCTGTCGGGCCAACCATGGCCAAGCTGTGCGAAGGACGGCTCCTTGCGGGGATGCGGTTTCTCGAAGTGTTCGAGGTTCGCAAGCCCCATCAGGTGCAATCGATGGAAGAAGTCATCCGGCTGTGTGGCCAACGCCTGCATCTGGCCTTGCGCGAGGCACCGCGTACTGCGCTGAGGGGACTGGTCGTGCCAGTGGAGGACGGGCAGGGGATTCTGGTCAACCTCTCGTTCGGTATCGCCGTCGCCGAGGCTGTGCGCGAACATGCGCTGACCAACGCCGATTTCGCCGCGACCGATCTGACGGTGGAATTGCTCTATCTTACCGAGGTCAAGGCTGCGGTGATGGAGGAGCTGGGGGCGCTGAACCGCAGGTTGCAGAGAGCACAGCAGGCGGCCGAAGCGCAGGCCCTTACCGACGCGCTGACCGGCCTGTCGAACCGGCGCGCGCTCGATATGGAGCTTCAGCGCGCTGTCGACGGTGTTGCGAGGGGCAGTAACGGATTTGCGCTGATGCAGATCGACCTCGACTATTTCAAGACCGTCAACGACACGCTTGGCCATGCGGCGGGCGATCTGGTGCTGACCGAGGTTGCGAAGAAGCTGAAGGCTGAAACCCGCAGACATGACGTTATTGCCCGCGTGGGGGGCGATGAGTTCGTCCTGATCCTGCCGGGACCGATTGATCCGCTGACCGTCGGGCGGATCGCGGCCAGGATCATCCGGGGCCTGGAACAGCCGGTGATGTTCGAAGGCCAACCTTGCCGGATTTCAGGCAGTATCGGCGCCACGTTGTCCCAGTTCTACGATCAGCCGGATGCGGACCGGATGCTGAGCGATGCCGATGTCGCGCTCTATGCCTCCAAGCGGCAGGGTCGGGCGCAATGCACGATCTATGAGGCCGGGCTGGACGTGGCGGAGCATGACACCGGAGCGGAGGATCGCGAGACCAGAGGTGTGGTGCGGTGACCGCTTGGCACGGGGCTTCGGCGTCGCGGTGCCTTGGCGTTCAACGTCACAGTGTCAATACGGGCGTCCGAAAACTGGGCCCGGCTAAAGCAGGCGGGAGCATGCCGCGTAGCACCGGTGATTCAGGTTTGACGTGAGAGGCGTTAGCGCCGCAGGTCCGAGGCGATGTCCAAGGCAAGCCTGCTGATCGCATTCCCACTTGCTTCGGCAATACCCGCAGCGCCTTCAGCAGCAATGGGAATGGCGATGTCGAAACGCTGCACACGTTCCCGGATGACGCCGTCTGGCGAGGCGATGGCATATTGCCCGGCGAAGCGGAACTGGCCATCCGTTCCTGCGAACATGCGTTCCACCCGCACCTCGACCCGGGCCTGCGCCGGTTCGTCGAGCGGCCAGGGTTCAGCGGCGGCGGTCGCAGTGGTTGCCTGATCGAGCGCGCGGGCCAAAGCGATCGTGACGCCCCGCACCGGATCATCGGCCCAGAGCGTCTCAGGCAGATTGCGCAGGGCACCGGTTTCTTCCTGTTGCGCGATCTCCACCGCAGCGGCGTATGCGGGCAGGGATACTTCGCGCAGTTCGATCGTGGCGACGCGTACAGGCACCTCGGCCGTCGCGGCGGGCGGATCGATCAGAAACCGCGCCTCGTTGCCGGAACCGCAGCCGGCGGCAAGCAGGATCAGGAAAAGTCCGGAATATCGCATCGCTTCACCGTCCCATCAGAAGTGAATTCGGGTTTCGTTCGATTGCACGGGCCAGTTGGC
>NZ_JBARVQ010000093.1:0-7949 GCF_049646345.1 Albidovulum sp.
TCAGCCGGAAATAACCCTGTTTGCGCCCTAGTCACGCCGTACTTGGTTACAAATCTATGAATGTGATCATCTGTATGGAGTAACCAAAGTGTCCACCGACATCTCAGAACTGAAGAACATCGCCGGCTTCATCGGCGCCTGCCTCGTTGACTCCGACTCGGGCCTCATGCTCGCCTCGGAAAGCAGCGGCGTGAAATTCGACCTCGAAGCGGCTGGCGCTGCGAACACCGAGGTTGTTCGGGCCAAGAACGCTGCCATGGCGGCCCTTGGTCTGAAGGATCATATCGAAGACATCCTGATCACCCTCGGGACGCAGTACCACCTGATCCGCCCGCTGTCCTCGAACAGCTCGGTCTTCATCTATGTCGCCCTCGACAAGAAGTCGGCCAATCTCGGCATGGCCCGCCTGAACGTGAAGAACGTCGAAGGCACCCTCAAGGTCTGACCTGAAAAGCCAGAGTTCCCCCTCCGCTCAGGTGGGGGATCTCCCTACAAAACGAGACGCAGCGCGAACGCTATTTCCATGTGATGCCAGGATTGTGTTTGGCGGCTGCCGGCTTCGAATCCGACGGGGTGAGGAATGGTGCGGCTTTACGACAGGAAGAGGTCTGACCGGCGCGGAACGCGTCTTTGCCCGGAACCAGCCAGCGCGATTTACGGCAGGTCTGCAGATCGCCGCCAGAATCTCGCGATGCATCCGATGCTGCACATGCCCGATGCGATCGTGCACCCTCACAATCCGGGCAGCGAAGAGAATTCGCTCCCCGTAAAACAGTACTCGCCCCTGCCGGTCGGCTTTGCGCCCTCCGGCATTTCCGTCTTTTCAGTGCCCGTCGTTGTGTTTGCCGACGACATCAGGAGTTAGTCATGCAAATCGCCCCCCTTCAGAAAAAACAACTCGATTTCCTGAGCGCCACCCTGGACGAACTTCAGAACGGTCAGGGTGAAAACGGTCGAAAAGGGTATCACGCGCTCAGACAGCGTCTGGACGGCTGGGCCGCCCGGATTGCCGTCATCGGTCAGGTGAAGGCCGGCAAATCCTCGTTCATGAATGCCTTCCTGCAGAACCGCGAATTCCTGCCCTCGGATGTCAATCCGTGGACCTCCGTGGTGACCAATATCCGCATCAACGTGAAGGGAGACCCCGAAACCGGCGCCTCGTTCGACTTCTTCGACGAGAAGGACTGGCAAGAGATCATCGACGGCAAATCCGAAGTCCGCAAGATGACCGAGGAGCTTTTGCCGGGGTTCGATACCGATCTGCTGCGCGAACAGAGCATCGCAATGCGCGACCGGGCACAACGCCGGCTTGGCAAGCATTACCATGTGCTGCTCGGCACCAGCCATTCTTACGATTTCGTGTCGCCGGATCTTCTGTCGCGCTATGTCTGCGCCGGCCCGGGGTCGGATGACGGGCTCGACCGCGAAGCTCTGGGCCGTTACGCGTCGATCACCAAGGTCGCCAACATCTACATGCAGATGCCCGAATTCCAGGTTCCGGCGATCCTGACCGATACGCCCGGCGTCAATGATCCGTTCCTTGTGCGGGATGAATTCACTTGCCGCAGCCTCGACAAATCGGACATCTTCATTGTCGTCCTGTCCGCGCATCAGGCGCTGACCGATGTCGATATCGCGCTGATCCGTATACTGGCCCAGCAGGATTCGAAGGATGTGATCATCTTCATCAACCGCATCGACGAGATGGAGGATTACGGGACCGAGGTCGATCAGGTCATTGCAGATGTCTCGGCCCGCCTGTCGAGTGACATACCGGATATCGAATTCACCATTCACGCCGGCAGCGCGCTTTTCGCCGAAATCGCGATGCGCGAGGATGACGATGCCAAGGCGATGCGCGATGAGCACGACACCGAAGAACTGCGCGCCTATCTTGAGGCGCAGATCGGCACGGTCCCCGAGGATCAGCGCGAACGGCTGCTGGCGGCTTCGGGCCTCTACGATCTGAAAAGCACGCTCTCTGCGGTCATCGACAATGGCGTCGGATGTCAGCAACTCAATGAGATCCTTGCCGATATCCGCGCTGAAATCGTAGGCAGCCGCACCTCGGCCCAGCAAGAGCAGGCATCGCTCCGGCAACAGCTCGACACGATCGGTCTGTCGCGTTCGTCGGATGCGATCGCGACGCTGGAGGCCGAGATTGCTGAACTGGAGGGCATTCAAAGCGAAGTTCAGGGGCTTTTTACCGGCATGCATGCGCAGGTTGACAAGGTCGTCATTGGCGCGGAACGCGCCCTGAGCACCAGCCTGAGTGAGGCCATCGAGCAATTCGTCGAAGATCAGGGGCCGACCATCAAGGCGCATCTGACCGGCAAGTCGCGCCGTGACGGCGAGGATCAGCAACTGTCGCTGGACATGCAACCGCTCAGATGGGCGCTTGAACGCGCCGTCCAGACAAATTTCCGCACTTCGCGGGACGTGGCCGATCAGGTTCTTTCGGGATGCCTTGAGGCCTGTCGCGGTATCACCGGTTCCGTATTCGGGGCCGCTGCCGACGGTGTATCGCTTGACGATCTGCCATTCGACGAATTCGCCTCGACGCTGACCTTGTCCAAGAAGAGGCTGGACGCGACGCTGATCACGGATCGCAGTTGGGCGTTCTGGAAACGCAGTTCGGCAAGTATCGAGAAATCGCTCAATGCCTTGCGGGTGATCGCGATGGCCGAACTCCGCCCGTCCATCGAAAAGATCCAGGCCGCTTTTATCGAGGCGCTGACCGACCGGACCCATTCCGGCGCGCGGCGCATCGGCGTGATCCTGCGGACGGTCGAGACCAGCGTGACCGAACGGCAGGGGCGGCTTGAACAGGACAAGGAGGTTCTGGACAAGCTGGCAGCCAATTCCGACAAGCTCGGCGCGATGTCAGAGCGTCTGCAGCAGCGGCTGGAGGTTCTTGAAGCCAGATTGAAGCGGCTGCGGGCGATAGATGGCGGTTTGTCGAAGACCGCTCTTCAGGATGCGGCATAGGGGGCGGGTATGACAGTTAACCACGCAAAGCTCGTCGCCGAGGCGACGGTTTCGGAACAGCGCCCCACCCGGGTCATTGTCTGCGGCGAATTCAGTTCGGGCAAATCCACCGTCCTGAACATTCTCATGCGCGACACTCTGATCCCGGCCATCACCGGCAAGGGGCCAAGACCGGTCGTAAAGATCAGTGGCGGCGACAAGCCCGGTATCGCGACCGAGGCTGCGGGCGCAGCACCGCGCCCCCATGCAACAATGCCGCTGGCCCGTGATCTTGCCGAGGCTGCATCGGTCAGCGCGACCCTTCCGGCGGACCAGTTGCGGGGCTTTGAATTCACCGAACTGCCCTATCTCGAAGACGGTCCGATCGCCGAGGATGTCCGGCACCATATTGAAAACGCCGATATCCTGATCTGGGCAACGATCGGGTCCCAGGCCTGGCGGCTGAGCGAGAAGACGATCATCGCCAGCATAAAGGAAATCCGTCCTCTGCCCACGATCCTCGCCGTGTCGCGCGCGGACAAGTATCGCAGCGAACGCGATCAGGACCGGGTCCGTGAAAGGCTGGAGCGTGAAGCCGAAGATTATGTGGACGGGATCGTGTTTCTGCACGGCTCCCGCAAGCAGATCACCAAGGCAAAGGACAGCGAAGAGGAATGGCAGGTCGCGGGTGGGCCGCAACTCTGGTCAGCCCTTGCCGGGCTCGATCTGATCGGCGCGACACCCGATCACGCGGCCAAAACCGCACCGGCATCCGAAGGCCCCACGGTCGTTCCATTTGATCCGCCTGAAGCACCCGTTGAAGCGGTCGATCAGACCGAAGGTGCCGCGACCGCAGCCGGGGAAACCGCAGACGGTCCCGAATGGCAGGCAGAGCTTCGCGCCCTGACCGAAAGCCTCAACGGCGTTGTCAGCGCGGGCGTGGTCCCGGCCGGTGATGCGGACAACCCCATCGGCCTTGCCGGTAGCGCAGATGACGTAACGGCCGCCGCACAGGCCTGCCTCGATTGCGTGAGCGTTCACAAAACCGCCTTTGATTTCGACGGTGTCGAAACCACGTTGGGCCGGACCCAGATCACCACGAAGAACCATCTTCTGGTGTTTGAGGCCTGCGATGACGGGTCGGTCATCTTCATGTTCAACCGGACTGCGAAGATGAACCCCGGTATCGCCTTGCGTGCCTTCGGACGGCTTCAGGCGACCTATCAGGCGGCCTGCGACTGACCTTTGAGGGGCGATCATACGGAACTGCCCCCATGTGCCAGGACGCAGCATCGGGCCAGCAGGTCTCCGGGCGTCAATCCGGCTGTGCGATTTCCGGTTTCTCTCTTAAGCGAAACATGCTGTCCTGACCCGAAACACGACAAAGGGAAACCGGCTTGTAACTGCTTGTCATACTTCTCGCCGAAGCGCTGATCGCGCTGATCGCGCCGCTTGTGGGTGTGGTGATCGGGCTTGCATCGCTCCTCCTTGAAATCCTGATTGCCATCGTCATCGCATTATCGGGCGGTCGCGTGAAACGGCGTGACCAACCCGCGCAGATGGGAGAGATGAGGCGGTTTCTTTCCTCACGCTAGCTGCACGTCCCGGCGGCAATCGCTGCGCTGATCGGGCTCGGCGTTGTCGCCCTCAACACCTTTTTCTTCGATGCCACCCTGCGTTACGGCCTTGCCCGGATCGGCGACCGCACCGGGTATGACCTGCGGTTCGCGCAGGCTTCGGGTAATCTCCTGACCGGCCGGGTCGAGCTTGATGGCGTGACGGTCACACGGGCTGAACACGACGGGGTGAAGGCCGATCTCGACGTCGGTCACGCCGCGCTCGACATCGACATTCTGTCGCTGCTGTGGTCTGTGCCGACGATCGAAGACGTGGCCTTGCGTCAGGTGACGGGCGATCTGGTTCTGCCCTTGAAAGCCGAGAGCGATACAGATGATCCGGCGACCGGGAAGCCGCGCCGCGATTTCATCGTCGAGCTCGGGCGGTTCGAGGCGCTGGACCTGACCGTCGCGCAGGGTGACAAACCATCGCACCGGATCGAGATTGCCAGAGCCTCGGTTGAACCGTTCCGCAGCCGGATGGCGGTGTTCGATGTCTTCTTCCGCTCCAATCTCGGCGCGCGGATCGACAGGGTGCCCCTGTCGGTGGTCACCTAGCGCATTGCGGGCGACGGTCGGCGGACGCAATGGGTGTTCGAAGACGTGCCGGGCGCGCTTCTGGCCACGCTGGTTCCGCGCGCGCCGCTGGACTGGCTGGCAGAAGGAACGATTTCGGCCCGGGTCGAGGATGAATGGACCCGCGACGACCGGACCATCGATATGGACTGGTCGATCACCACCCGCGATCTTCAGGTCCGCGCGCCCGAGCGGGCCGGAATGGTCGAAAAACTGGCGGTCGGGTCGCTGGGCAAGGTGCTTGCATCCCGGGGCGGCGATGCCGAGTTCCACTTCACACTCGATCTGGACCGGGACCGGCTTGAAACATCGTCATCGGGCGATATGGCGGCGCTTTGGGATGCGGTGAAGGACGGTCTGGCCATGGCAGTCGCCCAGCACACCGGCGAAGCGAAGGTTAAGGTCAAGGACAAGGTCGGAAAGGTCGGACAGTCCCTGCACGATCTCATCGACCCGGCGACAGGGGACAAGGCCACGGCCGAACCCTGACCATCGCCGGTGCTTGCACCTCAGCGCAGCCGCCTGCCAAAGGCGCGTGCGACGCTGACCGACAGGATGATCCTCAGCAGGTGATGAGCGGTCACGTAGAGGATCGACATATTCAGCGACAGCGCGATCAGGCCCATCTCGACCAGCCCGCCCGG
The DNA here is from genome assembly GCF_049646345.1 of Albidovulum sp. Lineage (GTDB taxonomy): Bacteria > Pseudomonadota > Alphaproteobacteria > Rhodobacterales > Rhodobacteraceae > Albidovulum. The sequence continues at coordinate 5,804 of NZ_JBARVQ010000093.1, forward strand.
CGCGAAGGCCAGAAACACCGCGCGCACCGGTTCGCCCGCGACCGGGGCAAGGGCCACGGCGAACAGCATCGCACCGCCAATGGTCACGGCTGCGTTCATCAGGGCCAGCCTGAGCGCGATCAGAATGCGCATCTTCGGCATGCCCGCGAACCGCACCCCCAGCGAGGTTCCGATCACCACCTGTGCCGCCGCCAGCAGCCAGCCGGGCGGCACACCTTCGGTCCAGCCCGCCATATGGGCGGCCGCCGACAGCAGGATCGGCCCCAGCACATGGCCCGCAGGCAGATGCAGGCGCAGACCGATGATGGCCCCGACCACGGCGCAAACCGTCAGGATCGCCACATCGGCGGCATGCAACGGCGCACCCGCCACCGCAGCACCCCCGGCAGAGCCGACAGCATGCCCCTCCATCACCGAAAAGGCGACCGGCACCAGAACAATGGTCAGGATCAGCCGCAGGAATTGCAGCATCGCCAGCATCTGCACATCCGCCCCCGCCTCCTCTCCCATCTGCACGGTCTCGACAAGGCCCCCGGGGGCGGTGCCGTAAAGGGCCGTCAACCGGTCGACCTGCCCCGTCGCGGTCAGCAGCCGGAAGCCAAGCCAATGCACCAGCGGGATGAAGAGGCAAAGTGCTGCCAGCGAGGGCAGCCAATGCGCCACCTCATCAAGTATCTCGGGCCGTGCCGCCCCGCCGATGGCGATGCCGACGATGGGGATGAACAGCATCCGGATCTTCTGCGGCGCCTGCGGCGGATGGCCCAAGGGGCTCAGCCCGGCAATCGCCGCCGCCCCGACCGCCAGCAGCGATCCGAGCAGCATCGGCAATGGCAGATGCAGCGCCTTGGCGACAAAACCCCCGGCCAGACCCAGCGCATAGGTCAGGGCCACGGTCGGCCAGTGCGGTGAACCGAAGAATGAGGTCAGGCGGGGCGTCATGCGGAACCGGGGTCAGGTGACATTGCCCATCTTCTCTCGCCCGATCCTGACATCAACCTGTCCGCGCCCCTTACCAATGTGGCGGTTTCTGATCGGCAAGCGGGATCGTTCCCGTCGCATCCGTCTCGGCCTCGGCCACCCGCTGCATCAGCAAAGCCACCCGGCGGGTCAGAAGGTCGATCTCGCCCGCCTGCCGCGCCACAACGTCCGACAGATCGTCAACCGCGCGGCGCAGATGCGCAACCTCCTCTTCGGTCTTGTCCAGCCTGTCCATCATTCCTCCCACCCGGGGTGCCATACAGGTGCCATACGTTTTGCCGACACTTTGCCGACGTTTCGCCGACAGGCCAATCGGGGCCCCTTCGACCGGCTTGTTCCCCCGTCCCCCTTCCGTTACACCCGCGCGCGGATAGAAGTGAAGGGTCGGATCATGGCCAAGGATAAAGGACCGAGGAAACCAAAGGCCGAAACGCCCAAAGGTTTCCGCGATTATTTCGGCGCCGAGGTGACAGAGCGCAAGGCGATGCTCGACAAGATCGCCGCCGTCTATCACCGCTATGGCTTCGATCCCCTGGAGACCTCTGCCGTCGAAACCGTTGAGGCGCTTGGGAAATTCCTGCCCGATGTGGACCGCCCGAATGAAGGCGTGTTCGCCTGGCAAGAGGATGACGCCGACTGGCTGGCGCTCCGCTACGACCTGACCGCCCCCCTCGCGCGGGTCGCCGCGCAATACCGCAACGACCTGCCCACCCCCTATCGCCGCTACGCGATGGGCCCGGTCTGGCGCAACGAAAAGCCGGGGCCGGGCAGGTTTCGCCAATTTTATCAATGCGATGCAGATACGGTCGGATCAGGCTCCGTCGCCGCCGACGCCGAAATCTGCGCCATGCTGGCCGACACGCTGGAGGCCGTGGGCATCGAGCGCGGCGACTACATCGTTAAGGTAAACAATCGTAAAGTTCTGAATGGTGTAATGGAGGTCGCGGGCATCCTCGACCCCACCGATCCGTCGAAGTTCGAACACGAACGCGGCATCGTCATGCGCGCCATCGACAAAATCGATAGGCTCGGCTCAGAGGGAGTGCGGGCGCTATTGGGACGTGGTCGGAAAGATGAAAGCGGCGACTTTACCGACGGCGCAGGGTTGGATTACGCGGCGGCCGAGAAGATCATGGCCTTTTTCATGTTCGACGCGAATGAGTTGGTC
>NZ_JBARVQ010000094.1:0-4870 GCF_049646345.1 Albidovulum sp.
CTGATGGCCAGCCTGCGCCTGTCGCAGCCCGCGATGATGATCCTGCGCTCGATTCTGCGCTGGCCGGTCCGCGCGGCGGCAAGTTCGCTTGGCCTTGCCATGGCAGTGGCGGTTCTTGCCGCGGCAAGCTTTTTCGACGATGCGCTCGACAAGATGATGGTGACGACATTCGACCTTTCTAACCGGCAGGATGCGGTCCTGATGTTCACCGATGCGCTACCCGAATCCGCCGTCGACGCCATTCGCGAAATCCCCGGCGTGTTACAGATCGAGGGGCAGTTGAGCGCGCCTGCGATCCTGCGCAACGGTCATTTGGAAAAGCATGTCGGCATCGAGGCGCGCAGACCGGATGCGGATCTGTCGCGGGTTGTGACCGATACCGGGCGGATCATGGCCGCGCCGCCGGGCGGGCTGGTGCTGTCGAGACGGCTTGCCCATCAGCTGGATCTTGAGGTCGGCGCAGCGGTGGAGGTGGCGTTTCTCTCGGGGCGGCGCGAAACCGTTTTTCTGCCGGTAACGGCCACGGTCGATCAGTATATCGGCCTTGCCGCCTATGCCGATTTCGAAACGCTGAACACGATCCGGCGGCAGGCGCCGCAGGTTTCCTCTGCGAATGTGACGCTCGATCAGGGTCAGCGGGCGGCGTTTCATCGGGCGCTGAAGGACATGCCGGCCCTGGGGGCCACGGCGATGCTGACCGATATGCGGCGGTCCTTTGATGAAACGATTGAGAAGAACATCACTGTCACCGCCACGGTCTATTTCGTCATCGCGGTCCTGATCACGGTCGGCGTCACCTATAACGGCGCGCGCATCCAGCTTTCTGAACGTGCGCGCGAGCTTGCCAGCCTGCGCATCCTCGGTTTCTCGCGCGGCGAGGTGTCGTTCATTCTGGTGGGCGAGACAATGGTTCTGGCCCTTCTCGCCCAACCGTTTGGCTGGCTTGCCGGGATGGGCATTGCCTGGTCGTTGACACAAGGGGTCAACAGCGACCTTTACGAAATCCCCTTCGTCATACGCCCGGCCACCTTCGCCCGCGCCAGCCTTATCGTGCTGCTGACCGCGCTTGCCTCGGCGCTGGTCGTGCGCCGCCGCATCGACCGGCTCGACCTCGTCGCCGTCATGAAAACAAGGGAGTGAGCCCATGGCCCTGCAACCCCGCCAGTACATCATCGGCATCATTGGCATCGGCGCCCTTGTCGGGCTCGGCTGGATCGGGTTTCGCACCGAACCTGTCCCCGTGGATGTGGCCGAGATTTCTGCCGGAGCGATGTTCGTCACGGTCAATGCCGACGGCGAAACCCGCATCCGCGATGTCTATGAGGTCTCGGCCCCGATCTCGGGCACCGTGCGCCGCGCGCCGGTTGAGGTCGGCGATCCCGTCACCGCCCGCGAAACCGTTGTCGCGGTGGTGGAACCCGCAGCCCCCGCGCTGCTCGACAGCCGCTCGCGCGAACAGGCTGAGGCGGCGGTGGCAGAGGCGCAGGCGGCCCTCTCGACCGCCGAGGCGCAGTTCCGGCAGGCTGAGGAGGAACTGAGCTATGCCCGCTCGCAATATGAGCGTGCCCGGACGCTGGCCGAACGCGGCGTGTCCTCCCAGACCCAGTTGGAGGATGCGAGCCAGATCCTTGCCATCAGGCTTGCCGCGCGGGAGGCGGCGCAGTCGAATGTGACGATGTCGCGCAGCAGGCTCCAGCGCGCCCGCGCGGCCCTGATAGAACCGGGCATGCCGGGGGGCAGCCGCTATACCTGCTGCGTGACGCTGAAATCGCCGATCACCGGAACCGTGCTGTCGGTCGATATCGTCAGCGAAGGGCCGGTCGCGGCGGGCACGCGTCTGGTCACGCTTGGCCGCACCGACGATCTGGAAATCGTCGCCGATCTTCTCTCGGCCGATGCGGTCGGCCTCGTGCCGGGAAGCCCTGCCATCGTTGAACGCTGGGGCGGTCCGGTTGCCCTTGAGGCCGAGCTGCGCAGTGTCGAGCCTTCTGCCCATACAAGGTTCTCAGCCCTCGGGATCGAGGAGCAGCGCGTCGATGCGGTTTTTGATTTCGTCAGCCCGCCTGATATCCGGGCCGGTCTCAGCGACCGTTACGCCGTCTATCTGAGGATTGTCACATGGCAGGGCGAGGACGTGTTGCAGGTGCCGCTCTCGGCGCTCTTTCGCAAGCAGGGCGATTGGGCCGTGTTCCGGATTGTCGGGCAAAGCGCCGTCCTGACCGCGGTCAAGATCGGTCACCGCAACGGGATCGCGGCGGAAATCACCGAAGGTCTGGGGCAAGGCGACCGGGTGATCCTGCATCCTTCGGACGCCATCACCGATGGCGTGCCGGTCGTTGCGCGTGGGGCGCTCTGACCCGAATGTCAGGCGAAGCGCATGCCAAGCTCGCGCTCAAGATACTGGCGGGTTGCGGTTTCGAATGCGTCGGGCCAGTCCAGCCCGACCCGTGCGGCGATGCGGCGGGCCCGGGGGAAGAAGGCTTCAGAAATCGCGATATTCGCTGCGATCACGGCGTCACGGTCGGGTGCCGGGCAGGGCAGGGCGGCAAGCTCGGCCATGTCCTGCGCCGACATCAGGCGACTGGGATGCAAGGCCCCGCCGCGCTCCGGCAGCGGGCATTCCTCAATCATCAGATCACTCAGCAGATCGCGCAGAATGCCCGTGCCGCGCACCAGCAACACATATTCGCCGCGGTCGGCACCGACCGGCGTAAGGCCGAGAACCCGGATGAATTCATGTATGATATAGCTGACGCGGCGCGCATCCGGTTCCCTTCCGGGCAATTCGGGCGGCAAGGTATCCCAGATCCCGCCGGGGTCGATCAGGGGCTGCACCGTATTGCGCGCCCGCCCGCTGAAGGCGCAAACCGGGCGTAGATAAAGATCGCAGCGCGTCCAGTCGGCAAGGATCGCATTGACCAGATACCCCCCAGCCCCCTGCCGCGCGGACCAGAAGACCACCGGCGCCAGATCCTCAAGCGCCGTGCGCCATTTCGCGGCCAAAGCCTCGTGATGTTCAGCCTCTGCAAGGGCAATGAAATCAATGTCGCTGAAGCGGTCGGCCTGCCCCTGCCCGTGGCTGCCGCCAAGGAACAGGGCATTCAGCGCGGGTGCTGTCGCCAGCGAGTGTCTGACATGCTCGATAAGGTCATGATGATTCATGGGGCGCAGTCTGCGTCCCGCCGCCTCCGGCAGCAAGAATGAAGGCGATTTGCCGCGGAAATCCGCCATCCGCCGGGGGTTTGACTTTACCCCCGCGAGGCCACATCTATCGGCGGAAGGAGTGCCGATGACCACCCAGACAACCTTCACCGTCGAGGGCATGAGCTGCGCCTCCTGTGTCGGCCGCGTTGAGCGGGCGTTGAAGGCGGTGCCTGGCGTCGAAGAGGCCGAGGTCAACCTGATGGCAGGCACGGCGCGGGTCGCGTTCTCCGGCACCGATGTCGCGACGCTTGCCGGGGCGCTCAGTGCTGCAGGCTATCCGGCAGTTGCGACCGAGGCGCGGCTGAATGTCGAGGGTATGACCTGCGGCTCCTGCGTCGGTCGGGTGGAGCGGGCTTTGCAGGCCGTGCCGGGCGTGACCGGGGCCGAGGTGAACCTTGCCACCCAATCGGCGCGCGTCAGCTATTTCTCCGGCACCAACACACCCGAAGCCCTCGCCGGGATTGTCACGGCGGCGGGCTATGCCGCGCGGCCGGTGACGAATGATGCGCCGCCTGCAGATCGTCATGCGGATGAGGCGACCCGCCTGCGCCGGACCTTCGCGCTCTCTGCTATGCTTGCCCTGCCGGTGGTGGTGCTGGCCATGGGCACTCATATGCTGCCCGCCTTCCATCACTGGGTCATGGGCAGTTTGGGCGAGGTCAATTCCTGGCGCATCCAGTTCGTGCTGACCGCCGCGATCCTTATTGGCCCCGGCGCGCTTTTCTTCCGTTACGGTATCCCGGCACTCCTGCGCGGCGCGCCCGAGATGAACTCGCTCGTGGCCTTGGGCAGTCTTGCCGCCTTCGCCTATTCCACCGTCGCCACCTTCACCCCCTCGCTGCTGCCCGAAGCCGCGCGTGGGGTCTATTTTGAGGCCGCCGCGACCATCGTCACCCTGATCCTTCTGGGGCGGCTTCTGGAAACGCGTGCCAAGGGGCAGGCGGGCGAGGCGATCCGTCGCCTCATCGGCCTTCGCCCCAAGACCGCGCGGGTTGAGCGGGCGGGCGGTGTCGTGGAAGTTTTGGTCGAGGCCCTGACACAAGGCGACATCGTCCGGCTTGCCCCGGGCGAGCGGGTTGCGGTTGACGGTATCGTGACTGCCGGGCACGGCTGGATCGATGAAAGCATGCTGAGCGGTGAACCCGCCCCGGTCGAAAAATCCGAAGGCGCGGGCGTGACCGGCGGCACGGTAAACGGCCAGTCCGCTCTGTCCTACCGGGTGACGGCGACCGGCGCCGATACGGTGCTCGCGCGCATCATAGCCATGGTCGCCGATGCGCAGGGCGCCAAGCTGCCGGTTCAGGCGCTGGTGGACCGGATCACACTCTGGTTCGTGCCTGCGGTGATGGCGCTTGCGGTCCTCGCTTTCGCGGTCTGGCTGTTCATCGGGCCGGAACCCGCGCTGACCCATGCGCTTGTCGCCGGGATCTCCGTCCTGATCATCGCCTGCCCCTGCGCCATGGGCCTCGCCACCCCGGTCTCGATCCTTGTCGGCACCGGGCGCGGGGCGGAACTGGGGTTGCTCTTTCGCCGCGGCGACGCGTTGCAGCGGCTGGCCGAGGTGCAGGTCGTTGCTTTCGACAAGACCGGAACCCTGACAGAGGGCCATCCGAAGGTCACCGATATTCATATCGCCGAAGGGTTCGACGAGGTCGATGTGCTCACC
>NZ_JBARVQ010000095.1:0-5719 GCF_049646345.1 Albidovulum sp.
CTGTATCATTCCGTACATCAACGAAGGCATCCGCATGGTAGCCGAGGGCGTCGAACCGGCGCTGATCGAGAATGCCGCAAAGCTATTGGGCTTCCCGCTCGGGCCGCTGCAATTGGTGGATGAAACCTCGATCGACCTTGGCGTGAAGATCGCCAAGGCGACGAAGGCGGCGATGGGCGCGGCCTATCCAGACAGCGCGGTTGACGAAGTTCTGTTCGCCATGGCCGACAAGGGCCGTCTGGGGCGGAAATCCAGTGCGGGCTTCTATGCCTATGATGACAAGGGCGGGCGTCAGGGGCTCTGGGACGAACTCGGCGCGGTCTGGCCGGTGGCCGAGACGCAGCCCGATCTGCATGAGGTGCAGCACCGGCTGATGATGGCGCAGGTGCTGGAGGCGGTGCGCGCACTGGAAGAGGGTGTCTTGGAAGACATCCGCGAAGGCGATGTCGGCGCGATCCTCGGCTGGGGCTTTGCGCCCTGGTCGGGCGGGCCTTTTGCATGGCTCGACATCATCGGGGCCGAACAGGCGGTGACGATCTGCGGCGGTCTTGAGAACCGCTATGGGCCGCGCTTCGCGGCACCGAAACTGCTTTGCGATCTGGCAGCGAAGGGTGAAACCTTCTACGGGCGCTTTACGGCAACCGCCAAGGCGGCCTGAATGGCAGCGCCGGGGGCTTCGCGCCCCCGGACCCCCGCGGGGTATTTGACCAATGAAGAAGCGGGAACAGACCTGTAGCTTTTCGGGTTTGCATTGACTCAGAATTCGAACCTTTTTCGTTCGAATTCTGATACTTGCTTTGTCAGCACAAACCCGAAACGCGTTAGTCCACCGTCGTTTCTATCATATCGACCCGCGTCGCATGTCGGCCGCCCTCGAAATCGGTGGAAAGGAACGCATCGACGGTATCGAGGGCCAGCCCCTCCCCGATCACCCTCGCGCCAAGCGACAGCATGTTGGCGTCGTTATGCGCGCGGATCATGCGGGCCGAGAATGCATCGGAGCAGACACCGCAGCGGATACCCGCGACCTTGTTCGCCGCCATCATGATCCCCTGACCGGTGCCGCATAGGATGATGCCGAGGCGGCAGTCACCCGAGGCAACGCGCCGGGCCGCTTCCTGCCCGTGCCGGGGGTAATGGGTGCTTTCCGGCGTTGCTGGCCCGATATCGACCACCTCCCAGCCCTGGGCCGCGATGTGCGTGGCTATGGTCTGGCGCAGAGGAATTGCGGCGTGGTCGCTTGAGAGGACGATACGTTTGCTGGCGGTCATCGGAAGGTAATCCTGTTTGGAGCGTTTCGAGTTTTCATTGAATCAGAATTCGAACCTTTTTCGTTCGAATTCTGATGCGTGTTTTTTCAACCAAAACTCGAAACGCTTTAAGGGGCACGAAGGTCTGTCCGTTCAGGCAACACATAGCATGGACTTTGCCGGGGTCCAGCCATCGGCCGACCCGGGGCTTCAATCCGAAAAGCGATAGCCGAACCGCGTGATATCCGTGGCGCAGATCTCTGCGACAAGCGCCGCATCGCTTTCGCTGTAACAGCCGCGCCAATTCCGTTCGCGGTCCGAGCGGTTGGCTATGGCAAGCGGGGCGAGGCGGAAGCCGAGATGGGCTTCGAACGGGGCAACATCCGTATCGAAGTGTTCAAGCCGGATGAAAAGGTCGCAGTTTTCCTGTCCATCGGCAGTTGTCACATAACGCCCATATGGATGGGCCGCGATGCTCGCGCGGGTATCCGGCGCGTTCAGGAAGGCGCTGAACTCCGTGGCCTTCGCCAGTGTCACGGCGGGATGGTCGAAGCTCTGGGCGCGCAGCCAGTGGTAGTAGCTCACGATCCGATCCCAGGGGTTTCTTACCAACGTGACGGTGAAGAAATCCGCGATGTCATCATCGGTCGCGAGGCCCCGGATATCGGCAAGGGTCGAGTGCTTCCAGAGCCGGCCGGCACTCTCTACCCCCCTCAGCCGACCCTTGCGCGCCCTGGCCTTGGGCGTGTCGCCGATGAAGATGTCATCCTTCATCGCGCGACCCTCAAGCGCCAGGGTCAGCGCCGTGCCCCCGGTCTTGGGGATATGGATGAAGATATAGCGGCGGCCGCGCGACAGGATCATGCGCGCGACATTACTGCCCCCTCAGCGCGATGATAAGCCCTGCTGCAAAGATCATCAGGATGCCCCAGACCGCCGTGACCGCCAGCACATCGCCCCAGATCACAAAGGCCCAGAAGGCCGAAGCGGGCAGGATCACATATTCGAAGATCGCCACCCGGCTTGCCTCGGCGACCTGATAAGCGCGGATCATCATGCCGACGCCCAGAAGCGAGCCTGCCGCCTGAACGAAGGTCCAGAAGAGGAAGGTGGAGGACGGCATGACGGCGCCGCGCAGGATGAACCCGTCCGCGCCATGAGGCACCTCCTGCGGCCAGATTGCAAAAGCGCCCATGCCGATCAGGCCGAAGACTCCGAGGGCCGCGAAGAAGCCCATGAGCAGGGTTTCGGCCGTCTCGCCCGCGCACCATTGCCGTGTCGCGATATTGCCAAGCGCATAGAGTGCACCTGCACCGATGGGCAGGACCGTGAGCGGGCTGAAGAGCGTCCCCTGCCCCGGCCCGAGGACGAGCATCGCACCACCGAAGCCAAGGATCACGCCGAAGATCCGGAACGGACCCAGTGGCTGGCCAAAGACGAAACGGGAGATCAAAAGGGTAAAAATCGGCGCGGTGAAGAGCCCTGCGGCAACGGTCGCAACCGGCAGGAAGGCCAGGCAGCCGAAATAGACGATCATCGAGGTGCCGTGCAGCGCACTCCGCCCCGCGACGGCCTGCCAGTTGCGGGGCCGCAGCCGCCAGCCAAAGACGGCGGCAACGGCACCGAGGATGACAAACCCAAACGCCGTCCGCGTCGCAAAGAACTGCCAAAGACCCGCATCGCGGGCGATGACCTGCACGTAATTGTCGGTAAACCCGATCGCCATCGCATAGCCGAGGATCAGGAACGCGGCGAGAACCGTGCGGCTTGCGCCGAGAGATTGGTCTGCTGTCGTCATATCGCTACCAAATGTCGAATCCCGGTTCCCATGAACCCATCCCAGCGGCAATAATCGCGCCGGTTAGCGACATCAACGGTCGGGGAGGGCTTTGAATGGGCTGGATGGCGGATGAAAGCGGTTTGGAACGAAATGCCGCGAATTTCGTGGCGCTCACACCGCTGTCGTTTCTGGCCCGCGCGGGCGATGTTTTCGCCGGTCAGACCGCCGTGGTCTATCGCGGCACCCGCCGGACCTACGGCGAGTATCGCGACCGGGTCAGCCGCCTTGCATCGGCGCTGGCCGCACGCGGGGTGCAGCCGGGCGATGTGGTCGCGACCCTTCTGCCCAATGTCCCCGCACAGGCCGAGGCGCATTTCGGCATTCCTGCAGTCGGGGCCGTGCTGAACACGATCAATACACGGCTCGACACCGATACGGTCGCCTATATCTTCGGCCATGGCGGCGCGAAACTCGCCTTGGTCGACACGGCCTTTCTGCCCCTGGCCGAGGCCGCGATTGCCGAAATGGACGGGCCCGGCCCCGAGATCATCGAAGTGGCCGATGCCGAGGCGGGCTTTGCAGCCACCGGGCGTTACACCGAATATGAGGCCCTTCTGGCGCAAGGCGACCCTGATGCGCCATGGATCCTGCCCGAAGATGAATGGGAAAGCCTGTCGCTGAACTACACCTCCGGCACGACCGGCCGCCCGAAGGGCGTCGTCTATCACCATCGTGGCGCTTATCTGCTGGCGATGGGCACCGCCGTCACATGGGCCGTCGGCATCCGCCCGGTCTATCTGACCATCGTGCCGCTTTTTCACTGCAATGGCTGGTGCCACACCTGGATGCTGCCCGCTGTCGGCGGCACGCTGGTCTGCTGCCGCGACGTGACCGCCAAGAATATCTACGATGCCATCGCGGATGAGGGCGTGACCCATATGGGCGGCGCGCCGATCGTGCTGAACTCGATCATCAACGCCAAGGACGCGGACCGTCGCCCCTTTGATCACGTGGTCGAGGTCTATACCGCCGGTGCCCCGCCCGCGGCGGCGACACTTGCCGCCATCGAACCGCTGGGGTTCCGCGTCACCCAGGTTTACGGCCTGACCGAAACCTATGGCCATGTCACCGAATGTATCTGGCATGACCGCTGGGACGGGCTGGCGCAAGAAGAGCGCGCCGCGATCAAGGCGCGCACCGGTGTGCTGATGCCGTTCATGGAGGATATCACCGTCCATGACGACAAGGGCGCGCCCGTCCCCCGCGACAGTCAGACCGTGGGCGAGATTGCCATTCGCGGCAATTCGGTGATGAAGGGCTATTACAAGAACCCGAATGCAACGGCAGAGGCGTTCAAGGGCGGGTTCTTCCGGTCGGGCGACATCGCCTTCCAGCACGACGATGGCTATATCAAGATCACCGACCGGGCCAAGGACATCATCATCTCGGGCGGTGAGAATGTGTCATCGGTCGAGGTCGAGGGCGCGCTGATGCACCATCCGGCCGTCTCGCTCTGTTCGGTCGTGGCCAAGCCCGACGACAAATGGGGCGAGGTTCCCTGCGCCTTCGTCGAGTTGAAAGAGGGGGCAACTGCGGACGAAGCTGAACTGATCGCCTTCGCCCGCGCCCGCCTTGCCGGGTTCAAGACGCCGAAACGGGTGGTCTTCTGCGAACTCCCGAAGACGTCGACGGGCAAGGTGCAGAAATTCGAACTGAGGACCCGCGCGAAAGAGATCTGAGGCCGCGCGTCGTATCCGGCACACCATCCGCACGGGTTTCCGGCCTTGGCGAAGGCGGCGGGCTATGTCGGCGCCACGCCCGCATCGGTGGCAAGGATCATGTCCCGCGCCTTGCGCCCCCTCGGCGCACCGAAGGTCATCGCGGGATGTTGCATCTCATGCCCCCGGACCCGGCTTCAGGATGAGCCGGGTGGACGCCCGGCGCGGCAAAAGCGCCAGCACCGCGAACGATGCCGCCCCGGCGAGGATGAAGAGCGTGGGCAGCGTCACCCAACCGATCAGAAGGCCGACGAGCATCGGCCCCACGAACTGCCCGGCCGACAACAAAAGGAAGGTCAGGCCAAAGCCCACAGCTGGCGCATCGGCGGACAGGTCAAGGCTCCACATCCCAAGCGTCGCGGCCGTGAAGACGAAGAACGCCCCGAAGACGAGGCCCGAGATCAGGACCGCCAGCGGCCCTTGCCCGAAGGCCAGGATCAACGTGGCAACCGCGATGCCCGCCTGAAACATCGCAAGCGCCCTGACCGGACCGGTCCGTGCGACGATACTGCCCGCGCAGGCCCCGGCGAAGCCCGCAAGCCCGACGATGCTCCAGAAGATCTGTCCGAAGGTCGCGGCATCCAGTGTGTAGCCCGCAAGGGCCACGCTGTTCCGGCCAGCCGTTACAAGATCGACCGAGAACGCCCAGTAGATCGACGTTGCGACGCCGATCAGGAAGGCGATGGCAAAAAGCCGTCCGCGCCCCCCCGCGACCATCCAGCGCCAGCCGGTTGTACCAGAGGCCGCCGCTGGCCGGGGCGGCATTGACGGCAGAACCATCACGCACCAGAGCGTGGACAGCAGCCCGAACACGGCAAAGAGCACCCATGCCAGACGCCAGCTTTCGCCCATGAGAATCGCGACCGGCCCGCTCAGCAAGACACCAAGGCTCGTGCCGGAATTGATGATCG
>NZ_JBARVQ010000096.1:0-8277 GCF_049646345.1 Albidovulum sp.
TCGAGCATGCCGTGATCGAGAAGATATTCCGAGCGCTGGAAGCCTTCGGGCAGTTTTTCGCGAATCGTTTGTTCGATGACGCGGGCACCGGCAAAGCCAATGAGCGCATTCGGTTCAGCCAGTTGCACGTCACCGAGCATCGCATAGGAGGCGGTGACGCCACCGGTCGTCGGATGGGTCAGGACAACGATGTAAGGCAGGCCCGCCTCTTTCAGCATCTCGACCGCGATCGTGGTGCGCGGCATCTGCATCAGGCCGAGAATACCCTCCTGCATCCGCGCGCCACCGGCAGCTGAGAAAAGAACGAAGGGCCGCTTCAGCTTTACCGCCCGTTCCGCACCGGCGATGATCGCGTTTCCGACATACATCGACATCGACCCGCCCATGAAGGCGAAATTCTGGGCTGCGGCGACGATGGGGGTGCGGCTGATTTCGCCCTCGGCAACCAGCATCGCTTCTTTTTCGCCTGTGGCCTTCTGCGCCGCTTTCATCCGGTCGGGATATTTCTTCTGGTCGCGGAAATGCAGCGGATCGGCGATGGGTTCGGGCACCTTCACCTCGGAAAAGACGCCGCCGTCGAAAAGCGCGCCAAAGCGGTCGCGTGGCGTGATCGCAAGGTGATGATCGCAATTGGTGCAGACGTTGAGATTGTCGCTCAGTTCCCGATGGAACAGCATCGTTCCGCATTCGGGGCATTTGGACCAGAGATTGTCCGGAATCTCGCGCCGCGAGAACAGCGAGTTAATCGTGGGCCGGACGTAGTTGGTGATCCAGTTCATCGGGGCCTGCCTTGGGTCTGTGCGTCAGGCCCTGAGATAGTCCGGGCGGACGCGAAATGCAATCAGACGCGCAAGCTCAGCCTGGCCAGAAGCCACGAGACGATCATCGTCGCGAAGTCGAGCATCAGGGCTGGGCGGGTGACATCGGTATCCTTGAGGTCAAGCGGCAGCGACCAGAGCGCCAGACCGTCGAGATTGCCCGCGACGCCAACCACGAGAAGGGCGATGGCGTTGTTGGCGAAATGAAAGGCAAGGGCCGCACCCAGATTGCCGGTCCGTGCCGTCAGGTCCGCCGCCATCGCCCCGAACATCGCGGCCCAGAGCGTGATCAGCCAGGCATTCTGCCCGTATTCTTCCGGCAGATGATGCCCCCAGGCAAACAGCGCCGACGGTACGCCGATCCAGATTGCGGGCATCCTGAAGCGGGCGGCGAGCTGGCTTTGCAGATAGCCCCGGAACACCAGTTCCTCGGCCCCGATCTGGATCAGGATGCCGGGAAGTGCGAAAGGCAGATAGAGCAGGAAGGTCGTGAGGTTGAGACCGGGGCGAATGTCAGCACCATGCAGGGTCAGCGGCAACATAACCAGCTGAAGCCCGAGAACCGGCACAAAGACCCGCAGAAAATCGGTGCGCAGAGTACGCCATGACGGTCCGAAAAGCGTGGCTGCACCACGTCCATGCAGCAACCGTACCGCCGCAAATGGACCCAGCGCGAGCCCCAGAAACGTCCAGAGCAGCAACAACATGCCGCCGGGGGTATCGCCATGGACAATTCGCTCGAACAATGCCGATGCAATGAGGCTTCCGTATCTTTCTGTAAGGTAGACGCCGAGCAGCATCAGTGGCCCAAGGTAAAGCGCCACAATGACGATGGCAGCGGGAAGAAGCCGCCAAAGCTCGGCCTTCGGCCGTGCCGGGGCAGTCAGATCTTCCTGTGGGGCATAAGCGGCGATGGGTATCAGCATGATGGTCGCGACGCTATAGCGTTTCGGGTTTACATTGAATCAGAATTTGAACCTTTTTCGTTCGAATTCTGATACTTGTCACCTTAACAAAAACCCGAAACGCTTTAGCCGCCCATCGCGGCGGCTTCAATTGCGGAACGGCGCCGATGCCGATGCACGTGCTTGTTTCCAGTCCATGGCTCGCATATTGCAGGGTAACTGACTGGAAAGAGGGGCTCGATGAACGGCCGTCGCTTGGATGGAAGCACAGGTGCTTTTCGCCAATTGCCCAGGGGCATGGCGCGAATGCTGATGGCTTTATCCGCCCGGATCGGTCGGCTTCTTCTGCTGTTGGGGATACCGCTTGGGCTTGCCGGGTGTATCGCGCTCGGACCGGCAGAGGTCACGCGTGCCATCGCGGTGGCGGACGGGGCGGTCGTCGTATCCGGACCGACCGGTTACTGTATCGACCGCGCTGCCACCCGGGACGGGCCGGAAGGGGCCTTTGTCCTCTTTGGGACCTGCGCCGCACTGGCCGGGTCGCCCGCGGCCGGGCAGCCTGACGATCCTGCGGTTCTGACCGTTTCCGTCCTGCCCGGTGCGCCGGATGCCGCGACCTTTGCTGAAAGCCTGCCGGCCCTCACGACCTTCTTCCGCTCCGCACCGGGGCGGGCCGCCCTGAGCCGGTCGGGTGAGGCGGCCGACATCACCGTGGCGAATGTCGTTCAGGCGGATGGCGCGCTCTTGCTGGAACTGCGTGACGCATCGGCGGCACGAGGCCAGCAGGTAGAGCCGGAATACTGGCGCGCGGTTCTGACCCTTGAGGGCAGCATGGTGACGGTCTCAGCGCTCAGCCTTAACAGCAGGCCGTTGTCATCGGGCCAGAAACGCCGGGTGCTTGAGGCTTTGATCGCAAGGATTCGTGCGGCGAATGCCGCGTGACTGTTGGCCGGGTTAAAAGACCCGACCTTGCGCCGGGGCGGAAGGAATGGGTAAGACTTGGACGATAGGTTGAGCGATCAGATAGCGGGAAAGCGGCGCATCGGATGAAGAGTGGTATCGGCACGATGCTTGACCGGTTCCTGTTGCGCCGTTCGATTGCGCGCTGGCGCAATATCGCCGCAGATGCCGACACGGCCGATCTGGCCACGCTTCGTGGGTTGCGCGGGCCCGCCCGTCAGGTGCGGCGTGAGATTGACCGGCTGCTATATGTGGCGGACGGGCGTCTGATGCTGCCCGCCATCGGGTCGAAAGCAATCCGCAAACCGCTGATGTCCGACTGGGCCTGGCGCCCGGAAATCTGGCGGGGCCCGATCACGCCCCCGGGGATGGCGGCGGTGGAAAACCGCGCCACATTCGGGGACGAGGCCACGATTTTCCACGATTGCGATACCAGCGAACTGACCCTGCGCCAGATCCGCAATACCCGCGAAAGCGATCTTGCGCCTTTTGGCTTTCGCATGGATGTGTTTCGGTTCGACGGGTCGTTTCTGTCCGTCGTGATTGACCTGCCCGAAGAGGCCATAGAGGGCCTGACCCTGCAGCATGTGATCCGTATGGAAACGCAGGTCGAGATGGAAAAGCCGATTGAGATCTTTGCCCGCCTCAATGTTCGGCACGGGCCCAACTCGGAACAGCTGGTCCGCGAGCTGCCATTGAATGAGGCAGAGGTCATGGTGGAGTTTGACCTCGCCTATACCAAGATGAACGAAAAACGGGTTGAGAAGGTCTGGATCGACCTGATCTTCGAAGGCCCTGAGATGAACCAGATCGTGTTGCGCGACCTGACATTCAGCCGCCGCCCGCGCGCGGAACTTTGACGGAGGAGCGATGAGCGATCTGGCACTGGAATGGGCGCGAATTCGGGCCGGAACCTGGGAGGCGGAAATCGCCAGCTCTGGCGATGCGGCACCCCGGATCGAGATCTGGCATCTGGATCAGAAGCTGGAAACCCTCAAGGCCGGTGCCAGGACCGGGAACGGCCGCTGGCCGGTTTCTTTCGCGATTCCGTCCGGTGTACTGGCCGATGGCGTGCAGACATTCCTCGTGCGCGACGAAGGCAGCGGTGACAAGATCGGACAGTTCAGCATTGTCACGGGGGAACCGCTTGAAGACGATCTGCGGGCCGAGATCGACCTGCTCAGGGCCGAGCTTGATATGCTGAAGAAGGCGTTTCGTCGTCATTGCCTGGAGACCGCCGGGCGGTAGCAGAGGATCCTACGGGAACTCTACTTCGACCCAGACAAGCCGATGGCGCGAGGCGGCCTCCACAGGTGCCAGCGCCGGATCACCTGGTTCCGGCCACCACACACCGGCATCCAGAACCTTCAGCCCGGCGGAGGGCAGCACATAATCCACACGCAGATTGCCCGGTCCCCGGTCGTCGGGCCAGTCGGCGGTGTCGGTCGCGGCCTCGCCGCTTTGACTTTCATTCACTCCGGCCTGTTGGGCAGCCGCTGCGCGTGCACCATCGCTACCGGGGCGAACATCCTGTATCCGTGGATCGGTGAGTAACGCCGACAAGGCCTCTGCCCGGCCATCACCGTCCACAGGGTCAAGATTGGCATCCCCCAGCAAGACAAAGGGCCCGGAAGGGGCTTCAAACGGCAGATCACCGTCGAGCAATCGCAGCCAGAAGGCGGTTTCATCATGGTTGCGGCGTCCGTTCCGGTCCTCAGATCCATCGAAGACGGGCGGCGTCGCATACCAGGCCAGCAGGGTCAGATGGCTGCCGTCAGACAAAATCACCGGAACCGACCAGTGCCCGGTGGTCGACAGCCGCTGCACCGCCTGCGCGTCATCGGAGAGTGCGGCACCGGCAATCAACCCTTCTGGCAGGTCACGCCAGAGGAAGGTGGAGTAGTCCAATGCTGCGCCATTCTCGATCGGCAACAGTGACAGGATCGCCATGCCGTTCTCGCCCGCGAAGCGACCATAACCCTGCGCGTCGCCGGGCCCGCCAAGCTTGCCGTCGCCATTCAGATCAACACCGCTCTGCCAGCCGGTATTGGGCCTGATGGCGAAGGCATGCGGGTAGTCGACTCCACGATCGGACAACCGGTCGGCAAAGGCGGCCAGGGCAACGCCGTCCAGATCGTAGTCAAACCCGGTAACCAGAAGAATATCCGGCGCTGCGGCGGCAATGACATCGGCAGCGGCCTCGACCTGCTCGTCACGCCCAGACAGGATATCTCGCAAAAGAAGCCCCGGCCCCTTGCGTGTCAGATCGGCATTGTAGGTGGCGATGCGAAGTGTTTCGCTGCTGACCGGGCCTGCCGCAAGGCAGGCGGCGATGATCAGGCCGGCACAAGGTCCGGGTTTGTGGGCGCGTTGCTGCGCTTGCGCTTCTCGGCGATCATGCCCGCGATGCGTCCCATCGCGATGCCGCGCATGAAGAGGGAAGCAGGAAGGAAGGCCCATGCAGTCATTGTCCAGATCAGTGTCTGTGGACTTTCCAGCGTAACCGGCGAGAAGGCAAGGGAGGCCAGCTTCACAGACGCAGGAATGAGGAACGGCAGAAGGAACCCAAGCGCGATATTGAACCGCGCGTCACGCTGCAACCGGTCAACAACATCGCCACCCGTTGTGGGATCGAAGGTCGGCAGGTTGATCCAGACATTGAAGCTGCCCATCCGGTTCGGCCAGCCGATTGCCCGCATGGCGACAACGAAGAAGACCAGTGTCAGAAGCGAGATCACATAGGCGATCCCCGCTGTGGTCCGCACCAGCATGAGGTGCTTCAGGCTCATCCCCTCGGGCAGCATAAGCACGACAAGGCGAACCGGGCTGTAGGGAACATCGATCACTTCACCCAGCCGGCTACCCAGAGCTTCGATGAAGGTCGTCAGTGTCGTGGGCATTACTTCGCCCCGCACTATGGTCGACAGAATCAACACCGTCACGAACAGCGACAGAAAGCGCAGCCGGTTGAAGGGCGGCGCATCGCGAAACTCGACAAGTCCGGGATAGGTTGAGGCATATTCGAAGAAGGTCAGTGCGGCTGCAAAAAGCGCGACAAGGGCAACAATCTGGGTGGTGTCCGACGGCACGCCGGGCAGCATGAGCGATGGCGTTGCAATCAACACCACGATCAGCAATGCCCGCACGAGGGCTCCCGTCAGCTGAGAAAACACTACCCTATTCCCCTCGTCTGGCCGGAACCGGTACATTGCCGGTGCTCTGATCCAACGCGGGCTCGCCATAAGCGACGACCTGCCTCATCTGGACCGAACATGCGCGCAATTCCGCCTCCCCATCAACTTGTGGTTAAGGTTAACCCCGGCAATAAGGCGTTTTCGTGGAAGAAGTGGTGCGGCAATGCATCAATTTCGGTGCAAGATTCCGTCATTTTACGCTAGGTAAAGGGCCGCCAGAGGGGGCGGCCCATGTCATTATGGCGATATTATGACTAAACCCAGGGTCGAGACTGGGCAGCGGTCTTTTCGTACGAGTCGATTGCCGTGGCTTTTTCGAGCGTCAGGCCAATATCGTCCAAACCGTTCAAAAGGCAGTGCTTCCGGAACGAATCAACCTCGAAGGCAAAGCTCTGCCCATCCGAGGTGGTCACAGTCTGTGCCTCAAGGTCGACACTCATCCGCGCATTGGCGCCTTTCCGTGCATCCTCCATCAGGACATCGACCGCATCCTGTGGCAGCATGATCGGCAGGATGCCGTTCTTGAAGCAGTTGTTGAAGAAGATGTCGGCAAAGCTGGTGGAGATCACAGCGCGGATGCCGAAATCGAGCAGCGCCCAAGGGGCATGTTCCCGGCTCGATCCGCAGCCGAAATTGTCACCGGCGACGAGGATCTCGGCTTCCCGGTAGGCAGGCTGGTTCAGCACGAAATCCGGAATTTCCTTGCCGTCCTGCGTGAACCGCATCTCGTCAAAGAGATTGGCGCCAAGGCCCGAGCGCTTGATCGTCTTCAGGAACTGCTTGGGGATGATCATGTCGGTGTCGATGTTCACGAGAGGCATCGGCGCCGCGATCCCGGTGAGGGTGGTGAATTTGTCCATGTCTCTTCTCCCTTACACCGCTTCTGCCATCATCACGCGCACATCGGTCAGGTGACCGGTGACCGCCGCTGCCGCTGCCATTGCGGGGCTCATCAGGTGGGTGCGACCGCCCCGGCCCTGACGGCCCTCGAAGTTGCGGTTCGACGTTGCCGCGCAGCGTTCGCCGGGCGAAAGCTGGTCGGGGTTCATCGCAAGGCACATTGAACAGCCCGCAAGCCGCCATTCGAATCCGGCATCGATGAAGATCTGGGCGAGCCCTTCTTCCTCGGCCTGGGCCCGGACAAGGCCCGAGCCCGGCACGACCATCGCGCGCATCCCCTCGGCCACTTTCTTGCCTTTGAGGATCGCGGCGGCTGCACGCAGGTCCTCGATCCGTCCGTTGGTGCAGGAGCCGATGAAGACGGTGTCGATCTTGATGTCGGTCAGCTTCTGGCCCGGCTTCAACCCCATATAGTCGAGCGAGCGTTGCGCCGCCTCGACCTTGCCGCCCTTGAAATCCCCTGCTGCGGGAACTGCAGCGGTGATCGGCAGCACGTCTTCGGGGCTGGTGCCCCAGGTGACGACGGGGGCGATATCCTCGCCCTTCAGGGTCACGACCTTGTCGAAATGCGCGCCGTCATCGGTGTTCAGCGTCTTCCACCAGGCGAGGGCTGCTTCCCATTGCGCGCCTTTCGGCGCATGGGGGCGGCCCTGAACGTATTCAAAGGTCTTCTCATCCGGCGCGATCAGGCCCGCACGCGCGCCGCCCTCAATCGCCATATTGCAGACGGTCATGCGGCCTTCCATCGACAGATCACGGATCGCCTCGCCGCAATACTCGATGACATAGCCGGTGCCGCCCGCCGTGCCGGTGGCACCAATGACGGACAGCGTGATGTCCTTGGCGGTCACACCGGGGCGCAGTTTGCCGGTGATCTCCACCTTCATGTTCTTCGATTTCTTCTGGATCAGCGTTTGCGTCGCCAGAACATGCTCCACCTCGGACGTGCCGATCCCGTGCGCCAGCGCCCCGAAGGCACCATGCGTTGCGGTGTGGCTGTCGCCGCAGACCACCGTCATGCCCGGCAGGGTCCAGCCCTGTTCCGGCCCGACGATATGGACGATGCCCTGACGGATGTCCGAGACGGGATAATAGTGAACACCGAATTCCTTGGCGTTCTTGTCGAGCGCTTCGACCTGAATGCGGCTTTCTTCGGTCATCGTGGCAGCGTTGGCCCGGTCAAGCGTCGTGGGGACGTTGTGATCAGGCACCGCGATGGTCTTTTCGGGCGCACGGACCTTGCGGCCGGTCATGCGCAGGCCTTCGAAGGCTTGCGGGCTCGTTACCTCATGCACGAGGTGGCGGTCGATATAGAGCAGGCAGGTGCCATCGTCCTGGGTATCAACGACATGGGCATCCCAGATCTTGTCATAGAGGGTCTTGGGGGACATTGGTCCTCTCCGGTTTGTCAGGATTCCAAAAAAAGGCGACAGGGCAGGGTGCCGATCAAAGTCGGGCCAGCACGCTCAGCGTCGCGCCGAAGAACCGCCAGGGCAGGCG